>JAVCDJ010000244.1 GCA_030765845.1 Candidatus Stygibacter australis | reverse complement strand
AAACTACAGGGAACCAAATTGCCAGAATTGCGATAACTGCCTCACCAGTGATCAGGAAAAAACCGATCTGACCGTTCCAGTTCAGAAATTCCTCTCATGCGTCTGGCGGACAGGCGAACTCTTTGGAGCAAATTATATCATCAATATCCTGCGCGGTTCAACAGAAAAAAGAATTCTGGAAAATCATCATGATCAGCTTTCGACATATAATATTGGCACAGATCTTTCTAAAAGACAGTGGAATGAATTATACAGCAAGCTGATCAGCGCCAGGATCATTTTGCGGGAAGAACATTATGGCTCATTGAAACTTACCCCCTCTGCCTGGGAAATTATGCACGGAAAATCATCTTATATGGGTAAATTGCGTCCCGAACATAAACCAGAAAAACCAATTCCGGCAGAGAAAATCAAACTCGATTATGATCAAAATCTCTTTGAACTGCTGCGTGCAAAACGTAAAAAGATCGCTGATCAGAAAAATATTCCACCTTATGTGGTATTTCCTGATAAAACTCTTCATGAACTGGCATATTATTTCCCCCAGTCAGAAGAAAGCCTGCTAAGTATTCACGGTATAGGTGAGATCAAAGCAAGATCTTATGCTCCTTTATTTCTTCCCCTTCTCCAGAAATATGCTGCAGAGCATAGTATCACAGAAATTTTTAAAAAAGGTAGTTCAAAAAAGAAAAGCAGAACATAAACTGGATAGAATTCCTGATCATCGTGATGATTTCCCTAACCTGAACGAGATAGAAGCTTCCTTCCCATATATCCAAAGCTTAGGTACCGAATTCTTAAAACCGGTATTTAAAGTCATGAATGGCTCAATCCCCAATGATATTCTCCGTAAAGCCCGACTCATTTACTTGATAATGAGTTCAAATACTGCAACTTAGAAGCAAATAAATAATAGTTTCCAGGGGATACAGGTCAGACTAAATGCTTGACACTGAGTACGGAGGGTAATTTTTGGGTATCAGTAGAGCGCCCCAGTAGCTCAGCTGGATAGAGCAGTTCCCTCCTAAGGAAAAGGTCATGTGTTCGAATCGCGTCTGGGGCGCCATTTTTTTTTAGTTTTTTGCGAAAGGTTTCTAAATAGTAACCAGGTCAACAGGGATTGATTTCAATCAATTACAGGCAGGAATATAAAATAATCGCTTGATTTCTTATCGGATGTAAACATATACTTCAGCAGATTAACTTTTAGATTTGTGGATGGAAGCCAGGAGTGTTTGATGAAATTTTCCATTAAATGCTGCTCATTTTCTTTATATCCAGCTTTTATCCACCTGGCTGAAGACACCTCTTTATGAACATAAAGCTGATTTTTGATTTGGAAGAATTCACTTCCGATGAAAAGATACCATTCTTGAGATCTTTGACTGAACTCTATAACTTCATAAATCCCTTCTGCTGGTTCAAGTTCTAATAGCAGCAATTTTCTGTCTGATAATTTTCCCATTAATCCAGTGAGTTGCATTTCCTTGAAGATCATATTCATAATGGAATACATATTCAATACTTTGATCATAATCGACAACCAGCATTCTCATTTCAATGATATCACCTAAATCATTATAGAGGTAGGTCTCAATAACTCCTGGATCAATATCATGGTCATTATTGGTTTCTATCTGATATATTGCACCCCATCTTCCTAATTTATCATCTTCCCTTGAAATTATCCAGTGATCTGGATCTCCAATATCATATTTTGGCAAACGCTGCTCAAAAAACTTCTCCAGCTTATTATCCTTAAATTTTTTTTTTAATCTCTACTCCTGTTATCTCAGCTTTCCACGCCAGAAAAAAGAACCACATATTTAGCAACTATATAATTAACCGAAAAAAAAAACAGGGCAGGATATTAATCCTGCCCTGTAAATTAGCTGATTTCGATTATTTCAAAAGAGTCATCTTCCTTACTTCCCTAAAATTATCCGTTTCTAAAATATACATATAGACCCCGCTGGAAACAGCAGTACCTGCATCATTTCTGCCATCCCAGACCAAAGAATACGCTGCTGGCTGCAAAGTTCCCCGCAACAATTCTTTCACCTTTTGACCTTTCAGGTTGTAAACTGCCAGTTCCACATCAGATTCCTCACTAACAGCAAATTCGATAGTGGTTTCAGGATTGAATGGATTAGGATAATTTCCTTTTAACTCTGTGATCATCGGGATCAGGTTTTCATCTTCACCAGTCCATGTAATCTCAAAACTTACTTCCTCACAAAAGGAAGATCCGATCAGAGAAGTATCAATCGCCTGTACTTTGGCATAATACATTCCCTGCGGCAAGTTATGAATTGTAAATACGAGATTTGATCCTGCATTACCAATCCTTGCCACTTCTCTGTGTCCTGATTCCAGATCTGCCAGTGCCGGCATATAATCATCAGTGCCTGATTCTGTTCCAATACTGATATTGTAGTTTAATCCCAGGCTGCCTGTCTCAATATCATCACCGGCAATCCATGATAAGATCACATTATCCTGATCTACCACACTGACCAGGCTTGCAGGTGCTGTGGGAGTAGTATTCTCAAACTCCACTTCATTCTCAAATACAAAAACCCGATAGTCCATATAGTCATAACGTCCGCCCAGGAAAAGATCAAGGTCGTTATCATTATCAATATCTCCGAGTGCCATATCAGCATACTTGAGGCTTACAACGCTATCCACCAGGGTATATTGATCCATTCCTTCATTCAGGTAAATATAGCCAATCCAGGAATCGTGGTCATGAATTCCGTTTACTATCACATCCAGATCTCCATCCTGGTCAAGATCACCCCAAACGACATCTCCCTGACGGATACCCATAATATCTGCATTTGTGTCTGTGAATACATCAAATCCGTCATTACGGAAAATATAGAGTTCAGATGGTGATTCGTTTTCAAATGAGCCTGTTACCAGAAAGTCGAGGTCTCCGTCGTTGTCATAATCACCCCAGGCTACATCACTGTAACGTAGATCAGGGAAATCACCCTCTATTTCAGTAAAATTCACATTGTCATCATTGCGGAATATTTTTGTGGTATATACAAAGGATTCGACTCTTCCACTAATTCCCACATCCAGATCACCATCATTGTCATAATCACCAAATTTTGCTTCACCTGTACTCATTCCTGTAACTTCGGCTGCAAATGAAAAATTGCCGCCTCCGTCATTGGCATAAATGGTTACATGGGGAATATCATCATCATCAGGAACATTTTCATCTCCCATTAAAAGCAGGTCATAATCACCGTCTCCATCATAATCTCCCCAATCGGAACCACATGATTTCAAAGAGAAAATGTCATTTTCAATCTCAATGAAGTTACCATCGTCATTACGATATGTTTTGGCAACATATACCTCAAACTCATACTGTCCCATGATAAAGATATCCAGATCACCATCTCCGTCAAAATCAATCCATTCCACTGCACCGTTGCCGATACCGTCAAGTTCATGATCAAGTTCATCAAAGGTATTATTGCCTTCATTTTCATAGATGTGCATCTGTCCGTAACTTGAGTTTAATTGATAGCCTGATGTCACGATGTCTAAGTCACCGTCATTGTCATAATCTCCCCACTTGCTGTCAGAATACCACAAATATGCAAAATCAAGTTCGAGGTTTGTCAGGCTGAAATCAAAGGCTGAACCGCTGAGTGTGACGATTTCTCCTGTTCCCGCTCCGTGGGCAACTTCTGAAAATATCACCATGTCTCCACTCAATTCGCCCGTTTCCTGAGGATAAAATACCACTTCATAAGTTAATGAGTCCTCTAAAATCACATTAGTAAGTTCATCTACCAGTAATGTATCGATCTGAATGGCAAAGTTATCCGGCATAGTGATCTCATCTATCAATATCGGCAGTCCACCAGTGTTATATATTGTAACATCCTGCGCTATCGAAATCACGCCTGTTGCTGTAAGAATAAATTCAAGGGCAGTTGGAACAACATTTATTCCCGGTTCAAGTGCATTTCCTTCCAAAAGCACATACACATGATCGGCTGCATTGCTCTCAATGTCAATATCAGCATTATACACACCTGAAGTTTCAGGACTAAATATTACTGAAAGTTCACTTATGGCACCCACCGCAAGCTCAAAATCACTGAAATTATTAGTCCATTCACCTCCATCAAGAGATGCCAGAAAACCATCGGGAATACTTATCCCCCAGATAGATAACACGTCCAGTCCTGCATTTTGAATTGTGATGATACTGGTTTCAGATTCGGTTCCATTATAGATATCACCAAAATTGAGCTGCAAAGGATCTACTGTGATCACATACTGCTCTTCCGGATCAAGTGGAAATTCCAGATTTTCATCTGCTCCCATATAAGGATTGATCTCATGTCTAATGTCCCCGTCAATATCATCTAAAATGCCTGTTAATGGTATTCCTGCCAGATTATAATCGTCCAGAGATATCCCCGCAAGATGCAGATCCGTTTCTGAAGTAAATTCCACTTCTGTATAAACTGAATTCATATCTCCCGCAGAAGCAGCCTGCCATTCTTCCAGTGTATTGCAAATCGTATCACCCCAGTCACCCATTCTACCATTTTCAGAATAATAGGCATTGTAATTAGCATTCCAGTCACCGGCAGCAAAAGTATAATCATATATCAGATGATCAAAAGCTCCACTGCGGTTATTTACAAAGATATTATCCTGCACATTCATCAGTCCATCTGTTCCTGTGCGATAATAACAGTAGCTGTGATCTGTGGCAATTCCTGCTAAATAAACTGTATTAAACTGCACGTCTATTTCAAGTTCAGCGGCTCCGCCATCCATTCTCAAACCATATACTTTATCGTTGTTATCTTCAGATAATGTCACAAAGTTATTATAAACCTGTGCGTTTACTTTCCAGACTCTAATACCTATCACTCCAGCACTGGCTTCCTTGATACCGTAAATACTGTTATTCCTGATCACCATGTTATCTGCCTGATCGTTATACTGCACATAAACGCCATATACTGTCGCCTGAGATGTATAATAATCACTACTGTAACTGAGTGTATTTGCTTCGATCAAGGTGTTTGTGGAGGCATCACGCACGTGGATGCCATAACCGTCAAAATCATGCAGATTACAGTTCTTTATGGTAATATAATCTGAGGCAAAAATGTAATAGCCTTTTTCGTAATGCAGAGTATCATCTGCAATGGGATCTGCCAGATCAATTCCGTCAAAGGTAATCCAGGCTGCCTGATTAAATTCAACCAGTGTTTCCAGATTTTCAGCATTGTAGATCACAGGATTATCGCCAGTTCCGGTTTTCTGAAATATCACAGGTGCAGTTTCACTGCCCATACCACTCAGAAGTAGTGCATCTTCATTAAATTCCTGACCTGCAGTTACTTGAAATACTGTTCCACCTTCTGGAACACTTGAACTGTTCAATAATGCCACCGCTTCTGCAAAACTGCTGAAATCTCCTGCCCCACCAGCATCGATCAAATACTCGCTTTCCAGATCATTTACCAGAGGATAGTCCAGGTTTTCATCTGCTCCGCAATATAAACTCTCCTCTGGACGCTCTTCATAATCTATATCCGTCTCAATTCCCAGCGATATGCTGCTGAGAGCCATTTCGCCCAGTGAATTACCCGAAATATGAAGATCTCCATTATCTGCTTCCGCAAATTCCACATTATAGATAACTGAGGCAGAATCCATATTTACTACTTCCTGCCAATCCGACAGATCATCTGTAAAATAGGTGCCTAACTTGCCTCTAAATCCCTCGGCATTGTCATTGTAATACACGTTGTTATCAAGATACATTCCCTGATACACGACTCCGATATATGCCGAACATTGCAATTCATCCGCTCTGTCATTTATAAAGATATTATTTCTTACAGTTAAATTTCCTCCGCCACCCATCAAACCGATGGCATAGCCTTCATCTGTGGCAATGCCATTGAGATATACAGTATTATGAAATACTTCCATCGTCCTGCCAGATCTTCCTGTTGCCCTGATACCATAAATTTTATCGTTTCCATCGCTTGTAAGGCTCACAAAATTATTAGCTGCCACACCGGTTATCTGGTTAAATTCTATACCATATATTGTTGAAGTAGCTGCTTTTAAGCCCCAAACCTTGTTGCTGATGATCAACACATTTTCTGCCAGTGAGTTGTATGTGGCTTTGATTCCGGCAATTGTGGTCTGAGTTGTAAAATAATCTTCCGTGTAATAAACTTCATTATTTTCCACTGCCGTATTAGTGCTGGCACCTCTTACATAGATCCCATTCTTATCAAAATCTATTACACTACAGTTTTTTATCGTGATATGGTCTGAGGAATAAATATAATAACCTGTCTCGTAGCGGATTTCATCTTCATCATCATCATCTGCCAGATCTATGCTGTCAAATGTTACCCAGCCTGCTTCATAAAACTGGATAAAGTCTGTCACATTTTCACTATTGTGGATCATTGGATTGTCTCCAGTTCCTGACTTCTGAAATATTACCGGTGCTGTTTCAGTTGCAATTACTCTCAATGTATCTGGTGTTTCCAAAAAGACCTGATCACTGGTTACATTAAAAACCACTCCACCTTCAGGCATTTCTGTTAATGAGTTTAGATAGTTAATTGCTGTACTGAAATCAGCATAATCACCGCCTCCTGTGTTATCTATGCTAAATATCTCCTGACTCCAGCATGATATCACCATCACAATAAAAATGACAAATATCAGTCTCTCTTTTTTCATTTTTCCTTCTTTTTATGAAAAGGCAGCAGATTGATTTACCTGCTGCCCTATATTCTAATTCTACTTTATAAGAGTCATCTTCTTCAAAATATTGCTGCCGGAAGTTTCTAATCGGTAAAAATATACACCGGAACTTTCTTCGCTGCTCCAGTGATAACTATGACTTCCCTGAGGAAATTCCTCTTCTGCTACTTTCTGTCCCTTTACATTGAATATACTAAGAATACCGCCTGTTTCTTCTTTGATGGTGAAAGATATCTCTGTATCGGGATTGAAGGGATTGGGAATGTTCTGTGACAGGGATGTAATAATGGGAACACCACTTTCTAATGGTTCAATCTCTATTGAGGTTTCACCATAAACACCGTTCACATAATACTGAATGCTAATTTCGCCCTCAGAAAGCACTCCCATACTCAAAAATGCTCCTGTGATCACTTCCGCAGATGCACAGGCATACTTATATTCCTGCCAGTTAGCTGAACTCAGCATATTTCCGTGTGTTTCCGGTGCTGATAAATAGTTTTCACCCTCACCGATTGCCATACTAAATGAATACATCTCACCCTGGGCAAAAAGCACTAAGTTTCCTTCACTCTGCTCAAAGCTGATTTTGCCTTCAGGCACTTCCGCATTCCTCAATTCCTCTACCGGGAATATATCAATTATTTCAATTATATATTGCAAGATCAAAGCTGCGTCATAAGCGCTAACTATTTCGTTTCCATCCACATCTGCCACGGTAAGCCGCCATTCTTCCCAGGGTAGTGGTGCTGCCGGAGCTGGATCAAGATCTACTACATACTGCATTACGAGTGAAGCATCAAAGGAATCTATTACCAGGTTATCATCAACATCACCATATGTGTGTTCCTCCACCCCAAGCGGATAATCAGGTGCTTCATCGCATCCCATATAAGGATATTCCAAGCCACGCAATTCTCCGTCTATATCAAGGACTATTTCTGCTAAAGGCATTCCTGCCAGATCATTATCTCCAAGTGAGACCCCCGTCAGATGAAGATCGGTGCCGCTCATAAATTCAACATTCTTATATACCGAATTTGCATCTCCTTCTGTTGCTGTCTGCCAGTCTGCAAGTGTTACACATTCTGTTTCTCCCCAGTCTCCCATTCTGCCGTTTTCGGTATAATACGCATTATAATCGGCATTCCAGTCCCCACTTACGAATGTGTAGTCATAGATCAAATGATTGAAATCACCTGTCCGGTTATTTATGAAGATATTGTTCTGCACATTCATCAAACCGTCTGTTCCGGTACGATAAAAACAGTAACTGTTATCTGTGGCAATGCCACCCAGTTTCACTGTATTATACTGAACATCCATTACCAGTCCCACAAGCCCGCCATCCATGCGTAAGCCATATATCTTATCATTGTTATCTGCTGTAAGTGCCACGAAGTTATTATAAACCTGAGCATTTACTTTCCAGACTCTGATGCCGTAAACAGTTGCTGATGCTTCTTTGATGCCGTAAACTTTGTTATTGCTGATAATCACATTATCTGCTAAACTGTTATATTGCACATAAATTGAATATACAGAAGTCTGTTCTGTGAAATATGGTTCCGTGTAAAAGACTTCATTATTATCAAGCACTGTATTGGTGGAAGCATCACGCACATGAATTCCATATTTATCAAAATCACTGAAATTTCCATTTAAGATTGATATATGGTCAGAGGCAAAGATATAAACTGCTTTTTCATAACGCAGCAGATCAACGGCATCACCATCTGCTATATCAATGCCGTTAAAGGTGATCCAGGCTGCTCCGTCAAAATGCAGCATAGCCGTTACTGTATCGGTATTTTGAATTACAGGATTGTCACCTTCTCCTGATTTCTGGAATACTATCGGAGTTTCCTCACTTGCCTGCACTGTTATTATTGGTGGGTTTTCAGTAAATATCTGATCTGATAAGATGTTAAATGTTACTCCACCTGCCGGCAAACCTGTGGTATTTATCATTTCAATTGCTTCAGATATTGTGGCAATATCACCTGCTCCAGTGTTATCAATTGTATATTCGCTTGCGAGTGTCGGTAATAATGGATATTCCAGATTTTCATCTGCTCCCATATATGGATTTGTTTCACTACGCAAGTCCCCGTCAATATCAAATACTATTTCCGGTAAATACATCCCGGTAAGATCAAGGTCTCCCAGTGATACTCCTGTCAGATGAAGGTCGGCTCCACTTACAAATTCCACATTCTTATATACCGAATTTGCATCTCCTTCTGTTGCTGTCTGCCAGTCTGCCAGGGTTATGCATTCTGTTTCTCCCCAGTCTCCCATTCTGCCATTCTCGCTATAATACGCATTATAATCGGCATTCCAGTCTCCACTTACAAATGTGTAGTCATAGATCAAATGATTGAAATCACCTGTCCGGTTATTTATGAAGATATTGTTCTGCACATTCATCAAACCGTCTGTTCCGGTACGATAAAAACAGTAACTGTTATCTGTGGCAATGC
>JAVCDJ010000243.1 GCA_030765845.1 Candidatus Stygibacter australis | reverse complement strand
CATCTTCGACATTAGGTTTCCCTTATTTTCCTTCACTTAATTTTGAATGGACTGGAGTGATTCTAATAAAATTAAAAAAATAACAACACATAATCATAAAATCTCTCCAATTCTCTTTTTTTCTAAAAGCATTTCATTAAATAACAGATATATTCACTCAATAATCCGCACCACATATTAACTTTCAATTTAAATTTTAATATAGTATAAATAGGAGTATTATCAATGCTATAGACACCCTAATCATCTTTGATCTCTCCCATTCTCTTATTAAAATTACTCTTTCTCCTTCCTCATGCTAATAAGTGCCATTATCGTTTATTCTGTCAATATCTTTTTTATTTTTTGTTTTTTATTTATAACTAATACGACGAACTCATGTTAATTCAAGAGAAGCCCCTTAGGTGCTGTCTTTCTCTACTTTTTTAAGATTAATTACGTTGCTACATCGTGAAATGAATTATTTAAGCAGGATTAGCTTTTTTGTTGTTACTGAATGTTCATTTATTAAGTTTATCAGGTAGATCCCACTCGGCTGATCATAAGCATCCCACACTATTTGGTAATTCCCTGGCTGTTTCCTACCTTCTTCAAGAATTTCTACTAATTGCCCCTTAAGGTTATAAACTGCCAGTTTCACATTGCCTGACTGCTCTACATTATATATAATAGTAGTCTGCGGGTTAAAGGGATTCGGGTAATTATTTAAATTCCCATTAGCTGCTATCTCATCTAAATCATTATCATTATTAGTTACATTATACTGCCAGATGAGTTCATAATCATATTCATAATCTCCGGAGGCTACGCATTTTACTTCAAAATAGCCAGCTTCGGAAAAGGTATATGTAAATATAAAACTGGTCTCTGTCTGCAATTCTTCATTTACATACCATTGATATTCCAGAGTAAAATCATTGCTTGACATCAGAAACACTTCTATATGCCCCATATCAGCATCATTGCGGGTTGAGACTGGTGTAAATGAGTCAATAGGTGGCGTGAGTACTCTGATGCTGTCAATTATCACCGGGTCTATAGGACGGTTATTGGCATTAGTAGGTACTACGCTTATGGCATCCACAACATCCATACCTTCGATTATATGCCCAAATATCGCATGCACATTATTCAGCCAGGAAGTGGGTACTACTGTAATGAAATATTGTGATCCGCCTGTATTGGGATTTCCGGTATTTGCCATGGAAACTACTCCCCGGTCATGCACTAATTCTGGATGAAACTCATCAGGAATATTATATCCCGGTCCACCCATACCTGTTCCAGTGGGGTCTCCATCCTGGATCATAAAATCTGCGATCACACGATGGAAAATGCATCCGTCATAAAATTCAGCATTAGCCAGATCACGGAAGTTGTAAGCAGTTATTGGCACTAAATCTTCGCGTAGTTCCGCTTTAAAAACTCCCATATTGGTTTTCCATTCCACCACAGTCTGCCCGTTAAGGCTTATCACAATTACCATAATACTTAATAACAATAACAATTTTGACATTATTAACTCCTTGCGTTGTATCAAGACCATCCCTGGTCTTGGTTTCTTTTACATTTTCAATTTTCCATTCCTCTACCTGTCTTTTCCCCCGCCCAGACCAGGGATGGTCTGGTTACAACGTTGTATCAAGACCATCCCTGGTCTTGGTTTATCTTATATTCAATTTTACATTTTCAATTTTTACATTACTCTCCATGTCTTTCCCCCACCCAGACCAGGGATGGTCTGGTTACAACGGTTCATTCACTATACTATATCTATACTTCCAATTCTGATATCCAGCTTTTTCGGGATTATGCCAGACATAATTCATTTGAAAACCGAACTCTTTATCGCTGCGGATAATATGATTATAGGTATCAGTATGCCAGAATCCGCCTTTACGACCCAGAATTTTATTTGCCTCACTTGCCGAATAAGATTTCCAGCTATGGATGATCTTAAACAAGTTATCATTAAAAACCCTGACAATAGCATGCACATGATTCGGCATAATGCACCAGGCATATAATTGATACCTTATATCATTATAATACATCAACGCCGAAGCCAGCATTTTGGCAATTTTATCTATTTTCAAATAACAAGCACCTGTTCCTGCATCAAGATATTTATCAACTTTCTTAGATTGCAAGAATCTCAGTCTGTCCTCTTCTTCCACTGAAAGGGGTCTATTCATTTTTTTGGCTGATTCAATGATATCTATTCTCTCAAATTCCCACTTTCTTATAATCTCCTGAGGCAAAGAATCTAATAGACGAAAGCAGACATGATAAATGGAATGATCCATTGTCCAATGAGGAAGATACTCACCTTGTTTAATTACTATATCCATTTTATGCTCCTTCGTTGTATCAAGACCATCCCTGGTCTTGTTTTAATTCTCCCACACCCAGAGCAGGGATGCTCTGGTTACAACGTTGTATCAAGACCATCCCTGGTCTTGGAGTCTTATCTGCTTTGATATGCCATAGTTTTACAAGATGCTCTACTGCTTTGTCCATAACACCTTTCCTTCTCTGCCTACATCGTAGTTGATCGTCCCTATATAATCCTTATACTTCTCAAAATCCTGCCAATTCTTGATAATTAAATCTATGCGATATCCCAAATAGAGAAATTTCTTCTGTAAACGGTACAATAAATCCATTTTATATTTTCGGTTAAACTCCTCATTAGTTAGTATCATTACGTCTAAATCACTGGATTCGTCTTGCTTGCCGGTTGCATAAGAGCCAAACAGAATGATCTGATATGGTGTCATTTCACCCAATATCACATCTTTTACAATCTCTAAATCCTTTTTCTGATACATTACCAATTCTCCCGTTGTATCAAGACCATCCCTGGTCTTGTCTTAATTCTCCCCACACCCAGAGCAGGGATGCTCTGGTTACAACGTTGTATCAAGACCATCCCTGGTCTTGTTTTATCTTACATTCAATTTTACATTCTTGTCAGCCTATGGCTGTTTACAATTTCAATTTTCCATTCCTCTACCTGTCTTTTCCCCCACCCAGACCAGGGATGGTCTGGTTACAACGTTATTTCAGTAGCATGGCTTTGCCGGTGCTTTCTCCATCTTTGGTTTTCAGTCGGAACAGGTACATTCCAGATGGCTGATCATTGGCTTTCCAGATGATATTATGATCTCCTCTATCCATATTACTTGAAACCAGGTTTTCCACTAACTGTCCCTTGATATTATACACCGAAAGATTCACCTGACCAGGTTTATTAATATAAAAATTGATATTCGTCTCCGGATTAAATGGATTAGGATAAATCCGGTCAATAATTCCAGAGGACACTACCAGATCACTCTCATCACTATCCACATTCTCATTCGTAACCAGAATATCATCAATTTTAACTCTATAATTATCAGTACAGTTATAGTGCCTCCAGGCGAGATAAACCGTTTGTCCTGCCCATTCCTGCAGATTCACTGCCCGTTGCTGCCAGACAACATTCAAGGTATCCAGTGTTTCACTAAATAATAATGCTGTAAAATCAGCCAGATCACTTCCTGTTGTTGATAAATATACACCATAATTTTCATTAGGAAATAAAACATCCTGAGTTGCTATCCACCAGTATAAATCTGTACTGTCTGGTATTGTGATTGCCGGAGTGATCACCCAGTTATCGGGAGTAAGTGCCCCAATCCCTCCTTTCCATGATTCAGAAGCTAAAGACTGTAAACCATTATGAGCGGTGTTCTGAGTTGAATAACAAAACCAGTTATAAGTATCTCCATCTCCATCAATAATCTGCCAGCCTCCCGGAACAATAGTCTCTCCGGTTAAGCTGTCAACGTAAGCAGTCTCAAAGCCTTCCTGCAAAATATGAGCAGACATACTGAATATCACACCCAGTAGTATGAGTAGTATAATTTTGAATTTCATCATTTCCTCCAGATTTTATGATTTGTTTCTTAATCAGATTATCAATTATTTTGTCAAGTATAACCTCTGATCTGGCTGCAGATCTGAATCACATTTTTTCTGGTAAACGCAGTGAACACGGTAAACAGAGTTACTGATGTTCAGCAAAACCATTTTCTAAGTTATATGGATCTGATCTCTCTGTTCCCGGACTGACCACGGCATGACATTATAATGTTATGCCGTGGTCAGTCCGGGAACAGAGAGATCAGTTTATAGGTACAAATAGTGGAATATAGGGATTATTCAGGTACTTGAGATTGTTGAATAAATTGAATTTATATATCTCGTACCCGGCTTTCGGGGAGATTTTACTTGACGCTTACAAAGGTATTTTCCAATAAAATGACTTTAGACGAAGGGGTGGGTAGATGAAAAATTTCAAAGCAGAAGACGGTAAGACTATTTATTATCAGTCCTGGTTACCAGAGGGAGAACCGCAGGCAGTAGTTCAGATCGTGCATGGCATGGCGGAACATTCGGGTAGTTATTCAGAACTGGCAAATTTTCTAACAGAAAATGGAATAGCAGTATATTGTCATGATCAGCGAGGTCATGGTCAAACAGCCGGCACCGAAGAAGATTATGGTTATTTAGCTGATAAAAATGGCTGGCAGTTATTACTTGAAGACATTCATCAATTTACAGAAATAATAAAAAAATCTCATAAGAAACTGCTGCATTTTATTTATGGACACAGTATGGGCTCGTCACTGGCTCAGAATTATATCCGTGAATGGGGAGAAGATATTGATGGAGTGCTCTTAAGCGGAATACCTGTGCAATCAATGCTGCTGATGAAGTTAGGTGAAATGATAGCAAAATATGAGATACGCAAATTTGGAAGCCGGTATCGCAGCAAGCGTCTGGCTGCTTTATCTTTTGGGAGTTATAATCGAAAATTCAAGCATCCGGAAACTGCTTACGATTGGGTAAGTCGAGATAAAGAAAAGGTTGCTGCTTATATCGCTGATCCCTGGTGCGGCGGTACATTTACATCAGGATTTTTTGCTGATATGCTGGGTGGGATGATAGAATTGAGTAAAAGCTCGATGATGAAGAATATTCCTCATGATCTGTCTTTTTTATTTATGGCAGGAGAGCAAGATGCAACAAACTCAAATGGCAAAAGTGTCTGGAAAATTATAGATTTCTATGAGCGACATGGTTTTTTTGATATAGAAGCGATCTTTTATCCAGAATGCCGTCATGATCTCAAACTGGAATTGAACAGAGAGATGTTCTTTGCTGATATATTGACCTGGCTGCAGGGTAAAATTGCCGATTGGCTCAAGCAATCTTGAAAAAATACATTCTTGCTATTGATCAGGGGACTTCCAGTTGTCGGGCAGTATTATTTGACGAATCTTTTGGAGTAGCTGGAATAGAGCAGAAAGAAACGCAGACAAGCTACCCTCATTCTGGCTGGGTGGAGCAGGACGCAATCGAGATCTGGGAAAATCAATTAGCAGTGATCCAGGCATTGCTGGCAAAAAAGAGAGTAAAAGCATCCGAGATAGCCGGGATCGGCATCACAAATCAGCGAGAGACAACTGTAATATGGGACAAAAGCGGGAAACCGGTAT
>JAVCDJ010000242.1 GCA_030765845.1 Candidatus Stygibacter australis | reverse complement strand
GCCGAATATTCCAGCCGATAAACTGCATCACTGTTTGATCCAGCACCACAAGCAATATATACTTCATCACTATGAGGTACCCACCTCACATAAATATCATTGACCGGCAGCCCTACTTCATAAGATGTCCAATCGCCTTCAGTTTCAAAATAAAGCGTATTACCCCCTGCTGCAACAAGATTACCTGAGCCCGTCTCTTCAATATCAGTTACACTGATCCCGCTAAATTCTAATACTTCCTCCCATTCCTCACCATCTGCTGAATAGATCATGCCACTTTCAAGCTCATTTAATCCATAACCCATATAATAACCACTATCAAGATGCTTGATAAAGCGAGGATTAAAATAATAACCTATTAATTCAAATTCATGGGTATCAAGATCAAATTCCCACAAACCATCACTATTACTTCCACAACCCATCGCTGCTAATATCTTTTGATCAGCATCATTCGCTGTCACTGATACTGCTCCCAGATTAGTAGCTATGGAATATATCTCCGGCGCGTGCGGCAGAGTGTAATAGGCAATTCCTGCTTCCATCCCCGGCAGCGCAAAGATCAGTCCATCCATTAATATCCCATTTAAATCACTGAATTCCAGATCATAGACCGGTCGCTGTAATTCCTCAAACATCAAGCTCATATCAGCTTCTGCACATAGAATTATACCGATAAATATCACCAGAAATATTACTGATCTTAACAAAGTAGATTTTTTATTTAACATAAGCCCTCCAGTTAAAATCAAGTAGAAATTTATCCTGAAACTATATACACATAAATTTAAATATATCTTGACCCATGTCAAATATATTTTACACATAAACGGTTTTTCCACCATAAACTGCTCAATTTCATGCAGCTTCTAGTTATAACTTATATCTCTGATCTCAATAATACTACTTCTCATTGTATGCCGAAGGCATACATATTGTGAATAGAATTGCTACCTTTCAAATTCAAATTTGATTTTTCAGCTATGTCAAGTTCGATTATTGACCCAAATTAAACAAAAATGTGCACTAAATGAACCTGATTTTAACTTTCACATTTATTTATCAATTACTTAGGTTGAACAGTCTCCGTTGTAATTACTTAAAATAGTTAAAAAAGTATTTGACTTGTTTTTAATTATAAAGCGTATTTGTTCGGACTATAGGAGAAAATAATTTTAGCAGACCCAAAAAGGAGGATTTGATGAAAGTGAAAATGATTTTTTTAGTGTTGGTGCTTTTCATTGGGGTGTTATGGGCAGATGGGAGCGGAAATGGAACAAGCACAGTGAATCTATTTGATCGTGTAAGAAATTGCCCGGCTGTTTCAACCGAGCGAGAAGGTAACAGTAATTCAATTTATGTATCAACTTTCGGTTTAAGTCCGAGTTATGCTGATACAATTCGGGGTATTCCCGGATCATTGCATAAGATCGATATACTAAATGGATTATTGACAGTGATATTTAATTTCGAATCTATTGAGTTTGATGAAGATTATGATCATCTTCATGCTTATGATGCCTATGATCAGGATTTTATAGAGACTGACTCAGTTGTATGTGATGAAGCTCAATATCGGATAGGAGGTCAGAATGGGTTTTGGTCAAGTCCAGTATTAAATGAAGAACATAATCTATTATATCTTTTAACAAAAGCAGGTATGCTTTTTACAGTCGATATAGAGCAAATGGAAGTTACAGGGAACTATTATAACTTGAGAGCTGTTGAAAAAGGTAATCCCAATCAGAATTTAGAGATAAACAGATATGAGTATCTGGCAACCCCATTGCTCTGTCGGGAGACAAGTGGTGATTACCTGATCATACCTGGTATCTGGCATACATTCAAAATTACTTTATCAGACGGATTATTATATTCATACAACCTTATAAATGATATTTCATTGCCACTGCTGGGCGAAGATCGTTTTATAGCTTCAGCCGCAATGGACTATGAGTCACCGCCTAATCTTGTTGTGATATCCAAAGAAGGTAGATTATTCAGAAAGAAAGGAGCAACCGTATATAGTAACTACCTTCCTGATAACCCAACACAATGCTATTTCCAGCCGGTGATCAATGAAGATGGACATTTTTATATCAACACGGAGGATTCTGTTTACCGGATACCGGTCGATGGAAGGATCAGCGTTGGCGCCTGGGCAAACGATTTTGAGATTGAATTAGTAGCTGATATTACAGATCTGGAAAACATTGAGGTTTCAGGTATGGGTAAAGAAATAATTGTTACAAGAAATGTAGATGATTATAATCAACTGATACCTGAATATGACACTTATATATCAACAGGACTTGAAGATATAATTAATCATAGTAATGAGTTGTATTATCAGGGAAATTTGGTTAACGCCTATCGACTGATGAATAATCACAGTATATATATACAGAAAGAACAGGAAAGTAATTGCCTTTTTTCTTTGAATAATTATACATACAGTCAAGACCCTCCTTTCAGCAATGAGAATTACTATGTTGGAGAAATACCAAGTGTTTCAAGATTATACTGGGAATTCATCAAGCCTCCAGATATTCCGAATCAATGCTCTTGTGGATACTTCCAATATCAAAATTGGAATCATTTAAGCTATGCTACACCGGTACTCTATTACACGGTAGAAAACAGAGTAAATGTTTTGGTATTTGATGAGCAGGGATGCGTTGGAACATGGATAAGGAGTCCCTCAGAAAGTCAATTAGGTTTTTCACCTCTATACTATAATGG
The DNA here is from genome assembly GCA_030765845.1 of Candidatus Stygibacter australis. Lineage (NCBI taxonomy): Bacteria > Pseudomonadati > Candidatus Cloacimonadota > Cloacimonadia (SeqCode) > Cloacimonadales (SeqCode) > Candidatus Stygibacter > Candidatus Stygibacter australis. The sequence goes on along the minus strand of JAVCDJ010000242.1, from coordinate 1,700 downwards.
AGAAGAATATTATCCTTTATATCCTGAGCAGGGATATTCCAAATTCATGGATACTCCGCCTAATGTGATAGAGTTTTCGACCATAGACAGTATAAACATACATTATCTGTGTGAACAGGAAACAGATTACAGTATCTATCTGAATTCTTATGCCCGGGAAGCCGTTATTGATACTTTTGCCACAGCGAATTTTGAAAGACTTATGAAGCACCCTAAATATACGCTGTCTGTATTCGATGGTGACACTCTGGTTTACAGAAATGATAATTTCCGGCTTTTAGATGAAAATATCCATGATTATTACATTATCGGTGATGATACTCTTAATGTGACAGTAGGTATGGATACCACAATTACAAATCCGGGAGGAGACCCTAATGGTGTAATAGTATTCAATACTATCAATGTATTTAGAGGCGGAATATTGAGAATAGCAGGAAATGCTAACGTGCAGACAACTAACCTTAATATAGAAGAAGGAGGTTTGCTGGAAACAACTGGAACGATGGCAGCAGAAGAATTGAAACTGCTGGAAGTGCCAGGCTGCAATCAACCGGCAAAGATATTAGCTTCCGGCTATGTTTATGCGGATATTATGGAGATGGAAGATGAAGTAGAGGCAGAATTCACCGGATATGGCGGTAATGCCAGTTATGATCATAATATTAATGTCAACAACCTCAGGGATACAGGATATGAATTGAACAGTATTCTTACGGTGAGTCATACTAATTCTGCTTACAGTGACCACGATGTGTATATTGCTGGTGATAAGGCAAGGTTTTCGCTCATTGTGGATGGCGATCTTAAAACAGGAAATCTTGACCTGTTTACCAGTGGTTATAATATTCATACCACAGCAGGCAATGATGTGCAGATGCAGATCACAGGCAGCGGCAGTCTATGCAGCATAGGCAGTTCGCTATTCCGGCGTGATATTGAGATTGTAAAAGGTGGTCTTTGGGAAAATGAAAGTGGCAGGATCAGGATCAGTAATAATACCGACAGTCTGTTTACTATTCATAATTACGGACGCATTGATCTGCAGGATGATGTATATCTTACCGGAAATTACTATGACTCTGAAAATGATACTACTTATACTGGTGGTTATAAGCTCTATTTATATGAAGACAGCGAGATGTATCTGCGGGGTGCGGAAATATGTATAGGTGCTGATGAAGTATATTATCCTAATTACGATGGAGGAAAAGTGATCCAGGAAGGCAGAGCGGTTATTCAACTGGAAGATTCCGGTTTTTTGCATATAACTTCTATTGATACTTTAGGAGCTGGACACACACCTACCGGCGGAATACTGAAAATAGACGCTTCTTCAGACAAACATGCCAAGATCGGGGGTGAGGAAGTTGCTACGGCTTTACAGGATGGTGACAGGATATTGATTGAAAAGAAAGGTGAAATTAACGGTAATATAGGATTATATCCAAGAAGAGTTTCTTATTTAGATGTAATACGTCTGGATGTGAGTTCAGCTTACTGGCAGGGAGTGGAATTTAACAGCACAATTGATGATGCTATTGACGATGACCATTTCGAGTTCTCTAATTGCATTTTTACAAACCTTAAGTCTTTTTCTATTTGTTCACTTGATTCCATAGAAGTGAATTTTGCTAATTGCAGCTTTGAAGATAATTACCGCAGTTTATATATTACCTATAGAAAAGAGATCAATGGTG
>JAVCDJ010000241.1 GCA_030765845.1 Candidatus Stygibacter australis | reverse complement strand
TGAATGTTCTGCAATAATAATGCCATTATCACCTAATAGATCTGCTGCAAATATCTCTTCTATTGTGCTGTTTATCAATTTCTTATTGTAGGGAGGATCCAAAAAGATCATATCAAACTGCTCTTCACATTTCTTGATAAAGGGTATCACTTTCTTTCTTACTAACCGGCACTGTTCCCGGCATCCTAAAGTAACAATATTACTGATTATGGTTGCAATTGATTTATGGGCGAATTCTACCATAACAACACTTCTGGCTCCTCTGCTGATCGCCTCCAGTCCTATAGATCCGCTGCCGGAATACAAATCCAGAAAATCTACTCCTTCACAATCTGGTATGATATTAAAAATGGTTTCCTTCAAATAGTCAGTTGTAGGTCTGGCAGTATTACCCGGGACACTCTGTAATGTCCGTTTCTTATATTTTCCTGCAATTATTCTCAATTAATTTCCTTTTTATTGTTAGCTAAACTCTAATCTATAAGTTCTTCCAGATCAGCTAAAGTCAATTCTTCCAGCTTTTTGCCGTCCTGCATTTTGTTTTTTAAAACTCGACTCAGTTCCTCAGCACTCATCCCTCTCATAATTCTAAGCACATTAAAAAGCTTTTGATCCATATCATCCTGGAGTTTCTTTTCCACTTTCTCATCACCAGAAACATTATTTTCTTCAGTCAAACCCTGTTTGACATCCTTTTTATAATTACTGGTGAAATCTTCTAAGCCGGGAACCAGATCTTCTTCATCTGAAACATTTACTTTCACTGGATCAGGAATTTCAATTTCGGGTTCCACATATACTTCATCACCCAAAGAGGGAAACTCTATTTCCTCATCGATAATATCTTCCTCATCAACATCAATTTCTGGAAGATCATCTTTGGGGATAGATTCTTCAATATCTTTGACTGACACTTCAGATGAAAGTTTCTCTTTCTCGGCAGGTTCTGGAACTATTTCCGGTTTCTCTTCAGGCTTCTCTTCAGGTTCTTCTTCAATTTTCTCCATGATCTTCTCTGGCACTGGAATTTCTTCAATAACTTCCGTCATTTCAGTCATAGTGCCTTCGAAATCATTTTCGATATCGTTCAAAGTCTCCACGGTAGCCACACGAAGGTCTTCTGGAATAATGTGTAATGCAGCAGCCTCTGCTTTAGTGAATATTTTTTTTACATTTTTATGATATTCACCCCAGCGGGATTTGCAGATTTCCAACACTGCTTCAGTGATCTGTTCCTGGTAATCTTTCCCTTCCTTATCCTGCAAATATAGATATATTGCCAGTGCATAATCATACTTCTCTTGTGAAACATATAGTTTCGCCAGTGTCGCTGTTGGTTTTGTTTCCATTTCTAACCCTCGCATTTAATATAAGGCAAAATTTTTGCCAAAGTTTTCTCACCAATTCCCTTTACTTCAATCAGTTCATTCACATTGTTAAACTTTCCTATCTCGCTTCTTCTGTCAATAATTCGTTGTGCTTTCACTGGTCCGATCCCAGGCAACTGGATAAAATCCTCCAGTTTTGCAGTGTTTATATCAAAAATCGAGTCCCTTTCTATCGTCTCTTTTATCTCAATCTCTTCTGCTGACTTTCCGAATTTTACCAGATAGGGACTTATCCTTTCCAGAGTTACTTCCCCTATCCCTTTCACCTTCACAAGGTCTTCAATGCACTCAAATCCATGCTCTGCCCTGTAAGCAAGTATTCGTTCTGACAGTGTTGGTCCTATCCTCGGCAGGCTCTGGAGTTCATCAGTATCTGCAGTTCTGATATCTACCGGAGTCCGATTATCACTTACTTCATTAAGAGTTCCCTCAAATACATCATCATCTGCAGATAAGCTCAAATACTTGATCCCCAAGCCCAGAAACACCATTATCAATACAAATGTGAGTATCTTGCGTTCATTCACCGTGAAATAATCCTGTGGTCTGAACATCTTATTTCTGGTAAATCAGATTTACCAGCACCTGTCCAACTGCTTGCAGAGAAGCAGCGGAGCATTTATCAGGAGTATCTTCTACAGTATGCCAGGAGCCATATTCAAAATCAATAATATCAATTGCCTCAAACCCGGCTTTGATCAGAGAATAATGATCATCATTAATGGCATTATCTATCCGGTTATCAAATTCCTTAATTCCCAGCTGCCAGGCTATATCCCACACTTCCCGCACCAGTAGCGGACTATTATGATATGAGTGATACTCAATTGGAATCCTCAAATCTTTGTCACCTATCATATCTATTACAATCGACTTTTCAGGCTTTTCTCCCTCCCAGTGCTCAGCAAAGTATTGTGAGCCCAGACACCAGCCCTCATCTTCTGTATATGTACCCATATCTTCCAGATCAAAAAAGACCAGATCAATACCATATTCTTCGGGCATTGTCTCTGATAAAATTCTGCCAATCTCAAGTAATACTGCTACTCCTGAAGCTCCATCATTTGCTCCTAGAACTGGCTTGGTATGATTTGTTTCATCAGCATCCTTATCTGCCCAGGGTCTGGTATCATAATGTGCACCCAGAAGTATTCTCCGGCTCAGACGTGGATAAAAACTGCCTGTGATATTCACTCCCGCTATTTCCTTTCCCTTATAATCAATTGTAAATTTCTGCTGTTTTACCTCTGCCCCATACTTGTGAAGTTTATCTATTATATAATCCCTGCAAAGCTCTATCTCTTCTGAGCCGGGAACTCTTGCTCCCAGATCACATTGATCTTTCAATACTTGAAATGCGCTTTCACCTTTAAACCGGGGAACCTGACTTGTACAGGACATCAGTAAAACTCCAATAATTATCACTATCAGGATTATTATATAATTTTTTAACATTTTATCCTCTGATTTATTAATCTTTAATACTGCCAAAATCGTCAATTAATATTTCACTTTTGATATTTATTTCCCGTTAGACTGTTAAATTTCCCCGCATCCAAGACCTTGCGAATGGGCTTTAGCCCTCCGCAATGGTCGATCAGTGATCAGAAATTTATAAATCATAACAAACCAATTATCAATGTATATTGCCTGTTCATATCGGTCAACCATTGTGGAGGTTTTCAACCATTCGCAAGGTTTTAGTTGTGTCAATTTCTGTACTTTTACCCATCTCCCAGACTACTTCCCTGCCTATATTGTTTTTTGATCAGCTTAAGGAGTAATTGATTCATCCATTTCGTTTTATTTCCCGGCATTGGCTCCACTCCCAGGTCATTGTGCAGAATGTTGCTCGTAAACAGCCTGCTGATCACAATATCTTCTCTCACCCAGGGTATTAATTCACTTAATATCTCAATGTATTCATCTATCGGCATCTGCTTGACTTCACCCTTCTCCCACAATTCTCCCAGTCTTGTCCCGGAATATATCACCAGATTATGCAGCTTGATCTCCTGGATCCCCTTATTATCTGATACCCAACGTATCGTATCGATCATATCCTGCCTGCTCTCTCCCGGAATACCCATGATCAGATGCACTCCCGTATTTATTACCCATTTCCGGCAAAGCTCTATTGCTTCGATAGTATCATGATGACTGTGTCCCCGCTCCAGATATTGCAGACTGCTGTCATGGATGCTCTGCATCCCGATTTCGATACTTACTGGTTTATTAAAAGAACCCAGTAACTCACATAATTCCTCATTCACATAATCCGGACGCGTTGATATGGTAAGTCCCTTTATCTCTGGATAATTTATTGCCCTGCTGAAGACATCCTTCAAGTAATCAATCTCTCCTGCAGAAGATGTTTCATCCTGGAAGTAGGCAATAAAGGATTTTGCTTTGCTGTTTTGCTTAAGGATATTAATCCCTTTTTCCAATTGCGTTTCTATTGTCAGTTCTTCAGCTTGATATGCCCCTCTAAAGGTTTGAGGATTACAAAATAGACATCCTCCCTCTGCCCGATGAGGACAGATTATACCAGTACTGACTCCTACCCGGAATACTTTCTCGCCATACTTTATCAGCATAGCTTTAGAATATGTATTTATCAGATCAGATAGCTGCATTTATTTAAAGATTATTAATGGCGATGGCAAGCTGTTCTGCTATCACAGGCAGGTCACTTTCCATCAGACTGGTAAGATCAAACAATAGTTCACCTTCACGCAAGATTCCTAATACCGGCTTCTCTCCCAATAGTAACTGCTGATGGACAACCTCTGCCATATCAGGGTGATCAAATACTATCTGAACTGCTATACTATCGATCTTAAGTTCAGGCATTGTCCCCCCGCCACATCTGCCATAGCTTTCGACGATCGTCGCTCTTATTCCAGCTTCTTCTAAATAACCTATCAATTTTTCTGCTAAAGCTTGTTTCTCGCTCAATTTCCTGTTCAGCAACTGGAAGATAGGAATACTGGCTATCAGTTCATTATCATTAAGATATGCCTGCATCACGCTGATCAAAGCAGAGATGGTCATCTTCCCCACTCTCAATGCTCTCATCATTGGTGCTTTTGCTATCTGCTGCACATATTCCTGCTTACCGGTAATTATCCCCGCCTGAGGACCGCCAAGTAATTTATCTCCGCTAAAACACAGCAGATCAACCCCACTCTGAATAGCAGTTTTCACATCTGGTTCTGATGCCATGTCAAGCTGCTCCGGCTTGCGCAGTAAACCACTGCCTATATCATAAACCATCACCAGATCGTTATCGTGAGCAAGCGCTACCAGATCATCAAGCTCCACCTCTTCACTGAACCCGCCAATATAATAATTTGATTTATGCGCTTTGAAGATCAATCCTGTATCAGGTGTAATTGCATCCTCGTAATCGCTCAGCTTTGTTATGTTCGTGCAGCCAACCTCAACCATCTTTGCCCCAGAGGCTGCCATAATATCAGGTATCCTGAAGGAACCGCCTATTTCTATCAGTTCTCCCCGGGAAATTATTACTTCCTTCCCTTCAGCCAGAGTTTTCAGGATCAGCATTACTGCCGCTGCATTATTATTAACAACCACAGCATCTTCAGCACCCGTGATCTCCTGCAGAAGACTCCGAACGTGATCTTCCCGCTTTCCCCTCTTCCCTGTATGCAGGTCAAATTCCACATTACAATAACCTGTCAAAATATCCTGCAGATCACTGATCACTTTCTCTCCCAGAGGTGCCCTGCCCAGATTAGTATGAAGCACAATACCACTTCCATTTATCACAGGGTGTAAACTGCTTTGCGTTTTGTCCTTGAGCAATTTGTCACATTCTGCTATTATCTCATCTGCATTCATTGCCTTTGCTCCCCTGCCAATCTCCTGTCTGGATTGCTCTATGATCACTCGCACAGTTTCTGTTACGCGCCCGACCCCATATCTGGTTATCACGCTTTCACAAGCCTTATCCTGCAAAACTATATCTACTCCCGGTAATAAACGGTATTCATCCTTATTCATCTACACTTTCTCCTTTCGCTTCATAGCATTCATACCAGATCATCCTGCTGCCGTCAAATTCCACCAGGCATTCATCTGATTCATAAACGTTGCTCAATCCGCCAAAATATCCCTGACTTTTCTGATTATCTAAATTATACCTGAATCCCTTTAATGTCAAGTTACTGATGCTGCCAAAACTAAAAAATGATACTGCCCTGCCTTTTTTATTTCTGATTGTATGACTTCCGGGAGCCAGAAATTTCATCTTACCCCAGTTATCATACAGGCATATTTCCACTTCATTCAAGGGTTTTAATTGGTTAAAATGATAAAATATCAGGATATTCTGCAGCATGTGGTCTGCTCTCAGTCCCAAAGCTGAGATTATATTTATTCTATCAGGTTTATAACCTAAAGCATAATTCACCGCTTTCTCCATATCACTGGTATCCTGATCTGGCAGGTGAATTATCTCTGCCTTAGGAAATATCTTATCAATATTAGGAGCTGCAGAATCCAGATCACCAATTATCACATCTGGTGTGATTCTCAAATCCAGACAATGATTGCTGCCCCCATCAGCAGCTATCACCAGATCCACTCCGGAAAGTGCCCTTACCAGTACACTCAGATCCGGTTTCTCACCATTTGCAATAATGCAGATTGATTTCTCATTACTCATTCCAATCACCCCTTTTCACCAGTCGTGTTACACTCCTGCCCCGTTATTTATTGTCCAGCAAAAACTGATTGATCTTAAGATTAATTTCATCCATGCTATCCGTGTCGTCTGCCTGCCGTGCCGAAGCTATGACTGAGGATGATGGTTAAATTATTTTTATATTACATTATCCGTGATGATCAGTGTAATCCGTGGCATCTGTGTTCTATTGACTCTTTCCCTGTACGCAGGTTAGTTTACTGGGGTGTAGTAAGTACTGGTTTTAAAAGCCTCTTTTGAGGATTTTAAGGTCTGATTTTTTCAGGTAGAATACGGCTCTTTGCTGTATATCTGTCTGGAAGGTGGGTTCAAGTGACAGTCCTGAGACGTAGCTGGCAGCCAGATTTTGGGTGATCATATTTCTGATATTTATCTCGCTATCTGAGGTTTCTATCCGGAAATTGCCTGACTGGGATAGCACTATATTATCATTGATATCAAATTTGAGAGTATCGGATGTTAGAGTGAATCTAATGTAATTCTGACTGGTGGAAACTTCATTACTATCCAGGGTCTGGCTAATAGTGAATTCTTCA
>JAVCDJ010000240.1 GCA_030765845.1 Candidatus Stygibacter australis | reverse complement strand
AAGGTAAAATGTAAAATTTACCACAGAGAGGGAAAATAAATTGAAAATTGAAAATGTAATCAGCCATAGGCTGACAAGAATGGAAAATTATGAAGATCAGAGATCAGTGGGGGGCATTTTTCGATTCACGACTCACGATTCACGACTCACGGTTTCCTCCCGATTCACGTCTCACGACTCCCGACTCACGGTTTCCTCCCGATTCACGGTTTTCTCCCTTCTCACGTCTCACGTCTCACGACTCACGTTGATATTCTTCCTGCTTATCTTTCTCCCTCTTCATTCTGTGACTATTTCGGAATTGCAGAATAGCGGGGAATATCTTTATGGCATGGGGGAGGCAGATAGTTATGAAAAGGCTACTGATCTGGCACTTAAGAACCTGATCAGTAAGATAAGTGTGAAGGTGGAAGCTAATTTCACCAGGAAGGACAGTGAGGATGAAAACGGATTTAAGAGTCGGGTGGAGCGCAATATCAATACATATTCCAGTACTACACTTTATAATGTGCCGGATATTATGGAACAAAGTCGTGATAAAACATTAGTGTGGCGCTATATAAAAAGGGAAGATCTGGATAAGATATTTGCTGCCAGAAAGCAGAAGATACTAAGCTATTATCAATGTGGTCAAGAAGCAGAAAAGAATGCTCAGGCAGGTGATGCTTTGCGTAATTATTACTGGTCGCTGGAGCTATTATCTACATACCCCGAAAAGGAGAGTCTTTGCCCTGAGAATGAGAATATTACGCTGCAAACGCTATTACCTAACCGGATAAACAGTTTACTGGACGGTGTGAACTTTGATTTGCAGAAGATCTATAGAGATGAGGAAAAAGAGCGTAAAGTGCTGAAGTACAGGGTGACCCATGATCGCAAGAGTGTGGCAAACCTTAATTACCGTTATTATACATCAGCAACCGGTTGGAGCAGGTATAATTCCGTAAATGACGGACTGGCATATATAGAACTGCCTTTGGATTACAGCGAACCATCACTTACTCTGCAAATCCAGTATCGTTATGAACAGGCAGCAAATTTTGATAAGGAAGTACAAAAGGTGTTAGCAGGAATAGAGGCAGACTATTTTAATAATAATCAGCGGGAACTGATATTAATAGGTGAGGAAGATGAGATCACCTCTGATGAATTGACGCTGGAAGTAATTAATATCAGAAAGAATGAATCTACATCTGAACTGAAAGAAAAAGACATAATGGAAGAGGTGATCAAAGGCATCAAAAGGGGCAGCAGAGAAGATCTAAAAGACTATTTCACAAAAACAGGCTACAGCGATTATGAAAATATTCTCTGTTATGGTCAGGCAGAGGTACTGGAAGATGAATTTCAGATGTTGCTTGATGAAAGTGACTCTGAAAAGCAGTTCCGCAATCTGCCCATGCGGTTCAATTTCCCGGGCAGCGATACGGAATTTATTGAAAGAGTGAATTTCAAGTTCGATGGCAAGGGCAAGATAAAGGGCATCACATTCAGTCTAAGTGACCGGGCAATACGTGATATTATGGCAAAAGATGAGAGAATGTGGAAACCGGAGGAGAAATACCAATTGATCAACTTCATGGAATATTACAAGACCGCTTATTGCCTGGAGGATATTAATTACATTGATAATATCTTTGCTGAGAATGCTTTGATCATTGTAGGTAGAATCCTCAAGGATGATGATTTTGAGATAGAAAACATCACGAATACAATTGATAAAGATAAAGCTGAATATATCCGCTATGAAAAGGATGAATATATCGAGCATCTAAGGCAGGTATTTGCGGCTAATGAATATGTTAATCTCCAGTTTGAGGATACTGATATCAAGCATTACAGCAATGATCCAGATAGTGCACTGTATGCAATTCAGATCAAGCAAAATTATTCTTCCCAGAATTACGGAGATCAGGGATATTTATTTTTAATGATGGATCTGCAGGAGGTTGAGAAACCTAAAATCTATATCAGAACCTGGCAGCCTGAGAAATTTGCTGACGGTACAGTTTTTGGTGTAGATGATTTCCAGATGGATTAATAGATAAGGTAGATCACTTTCAGCGGCTTATTTTATTTAGAATTAAACTGACTTCTTCTTCCTGAACCAGGAAATAGGTCAGTGTATTGATCTGAGCTTCTCTCATGTGGAGATTCCATTGATCAAATTCCCGGCATTTAGGAAGTGGCAGCAGATCAATTTCACCTGTTTTAAGAATTTCTATTTCTTTGTCATATATTCCTGCCAGATCAATAATAAGCTGTTTATCAACATCAAATTTATCAATATTATCAGTTAGATATATTTTTGCCAGCTCGCGAGCTTCAATCAGACAATGATATGTCCAGGAATTAGTAAAACAGGCTTTTGCCATCAGATCGGGATCAGTCTGGCTCGAATAGTCAATTTTCTTCAAGGCTTTTATCCATTCACTTATAGCATTAGTACCACTTGCATAGTGACCAATCCTTTCAGTATTATAAAGCTGTCCAGCCATGATAAGGGATTGTTTATAAAGATCGCTGATATCAGTCTCATGCCAGCCCTTCACTTGGATCAGCACCCAGGGGAAAGGGAATTTTTTATCTCGCGGCATGTTAGATGCCTTACCTGCTTTTTGCATATCTCCCATCACACCATAACTTGGGTGGGGAAATATAATACCAGTAAAAGTTATTAACTTATCCTTAAAACCTTGAGTGAGTTTTGAGGAAAAATCACTATGACTGATAAATTTTTTATCCTGGGTTTTTTCCACGAAATGAAAGCTGGAATTATAATAAATTTCTGTTTCATATCCTGCCTTCGGGAGTATATATTCTGCACAGTTATAACCGCAGAAGGGATCAGTAGCTGAAGGCATCCAGGCTTCACTGAATTGGAATCTGAAGCTCCAGGCTGATAAGCCAGCCAGAGTTTCTGCATCTAGCGGAGTGTCATTAGTATGCATTACTTTAGGGTTCGATACATTCAGATTACCCCAGAACGCTGTCCCTGAAAACATTTCCCAGTGTTCGGGAGGATACATTTGAAATTTATCAAGAAATGGGACATCAGGTTCTTCAGTGTTTTCAGCTTGAAGTTTCTGGGTAATAGCAGCCATAAAATCGAAGTCATTAGAAGCTGTTCTATCCTGAGGCAGCAATAAAATCAGTAAAATCAATAATAGAAAAGGAATAACGATTCTCATGAAATTTCCCCCATACCCGATAATGGAGGCTAATCTGTTATTTATCAGATATTTGTCAAATTAAAAATGAGATTAAATTTCAGGAGGGTCAGAAATGTCTTCATTTTCCTCTTTTTTACGGTCATGATTCTTCTTTAAGATAAAAATAATCACTAAGGCAAGAAAGGGAAAAACACTCTCCAGATCATGCTTTAACCAGAGTAGTCTTTGCAGCCAGGAAGGAGGAGGAGGAGTGAAATCCACCAGAATTTTCTCCAGCCCGGGATCTACAGCTATGCTTTTAAGAGAGTCACCAAGTGTGATAAAAAGAGAATCAGTAGTTATCGGCAGGATAAGGGTCTGGTTGAATCCTCTATCAGCATTATAAAGTCCCTGGAAAAAGCAATTGCTCTGAGTATCGCAGATCTGCAGAAAATCTGCATCATAAGCTTCTACGGTGATATCAAGAGCAAAATGAGTAGCTTGAAGAGAATCAGGATCCGCCTGCAGATAAACCGTAAGATAGAGCAGTAAGAAGAAAAATATTACTTTATTCATAAGAAACAGGGGAGATGATAAAATCTCCCCTGATCACAAATCTTATTTAAGCAGCAGCATTTTGCGGCTGACAACATTTTTACCTGAACTTAGTTTGATGAAATAAATACCAGAAGAAACCGGTAAGTTATCATCAGAATTACCATTCCATTTAATATTGGAATATCCCGCCGGATAAGAACTGGCAGGAAATGCTTTTATCAATTGTCCTGAGCAGTTATAGATCTTTACATTCAATAAAGCAGGATTATCAAGCTGGAAAGAGATAGTTGTGCTGGGATTGAAGGGATTAGGATAATTATTGAGCTGGAAATCCCAGGCAGGAACTTCGTTTGGGGTTACAGATGTAACATAGATAGAAACTGTCTCAGAAGGAATGCTTTCCAGGGAATCGCTGTAAACTGCTGTCACAAAGTATTCATAAGTATCTTCCTCAGTTAAGATATTAGTGAAAGAAGTATCTATCGTAGTGGCTATGATCACATTATCCCGATATACATTATAACCCGTGAGATCGCGTTGAGCAGCAGGTGAGTTCCAGTAAAGATAAACTTCTCCGCAAACTGCATCCCAGGAGAGATTTTGAGGTGGCAGCAGGTTTACCGAAATCTCTGCTACTGGAGACGGATCAGATTCCACATCATCATAGACTGCGGTTACATAGTAATCATAATCACCATTATCAAGTGCATAATGGTAATATTCACGCTCCTGAGGATCATCTATACTGGTAAGTAATTCACCACAGCAATAGATATTAAAGCCTGTTTGACCGGCATCATCCATCACCCAGGAGATAATTGCATCATTATAATCCACCAGGGTAGCATAACATTCTGAAGGAGCTACGGGTGGGGGAGGTAGAAATTCCTGAGGATATAAACCTGTATGCTGGATATTGCAGCCATCCAGAGGCATATAAGCAAGATCCGTATTCCAGGTACTTTCTGTATTCCACATGCAGCATTCAACTATATAGGAAGAAAATCCTGTGGCAGCACCGGCAATTTCCAGCATCCCATCAAGATCAAAATCTCCAAATACAGGAGTCATTTGCATAGTGACACTATCCCAGCCTGTTCCGCAGGGCAGGGGCCAGTCAGTGCAATGAGAGCCATCATTATTATAGCATTCATAGCCATTACCAAAGGAATTATCATCTATCATAATTTCCGGTAGTTCATCATTATCAAGATCAGCTATCCCAACCTGGGCATATATAGCATTGGTGGGACCGGCAGGGAAGCCATCTAAAGGCGTTCCATCACCGTGCCAGGCATAAATATGATCGATAGGAGTGCCAGATGAAACCTGATCACCGATCACAATATCCAATTCACCATCACCATCAATATCACCTAAAGCGGGATTAGCAAATACCCAGTTATCCACAGTTTGAAACCAGCCATCTGCATAGGTTCCATCACTATTTACTGCAAATACTGCTCCACCTGCAGAACAGCCACCATAAATTATCTCACGCAAGCCATCATCATCAATATCAGCTAAGATAGGCTGAGAATAGGAATAAGTATATCCTGCTTCAGAAACTGGGAATCCTTCCAGCAGATTACCTGCAGTATCAAAGGCATAAAGACTGTTGTAAGAAAGTCCGATCACTTCAGGAATATCATCACCAGTGATATCACCTACAGAAATTCCTGAGCCCGGAAAAGTATCAAGCTGCTGGGGCCAGCCAGGAAATACACTCCCATCACCATCAAATACATAAGTCCAGCCATTGGGATGATTTCGCACATTTACGCAGATCTCAAGATCTTCATCTCCATCCAGATCTGCCAGACAGGCATTCATTGTGCCACCACCAGCCAATGTGACAGGAAATCCTTCTACTGTCGCTCCACTTTTTTCAAAGGCATATAATTCACCGATATTTCCGGTAGTATTATTACGGCTGCAGGCTACAATCTCATCTTCACCATCACCATCAATATCTCCACAGGCAGGAGAACTCCAGATATAATAACTCAATTGCTGAGGCCAGCCGATCACATTTGAACCATCCAGATTGTGAGCGACAATTTTTGTTCCCACTCCGAAAATAAG
>JAVCDJ010000239.1 GCA_030765845.1 Candidatus Stygibacter australis | reverse complement strand
TGGTTACAATTATATCTGTGAATGATGTTCCCATAGTGTTTATCAGTGATAATTTTAATTTTGAAGAGGACACGCAATTGATCATAGACCTCACTGAGTATATTTTTGATGTGGATAATAATGATCTGGATATAACTATTAGTAATAACTATCATACATCCTGGTCTATTGAAGGCATGCAATTGACTTTGAGTGCTGAGGAGAATTGGAACGGGATGGAAAATCTGACTCTTACTGCCAGTGATGGGGAAGCATCAGATTCTGATAATTTTATTGTGATAGTAACTCCAGTTAATGACCCTCCAGCGATTGATTTGCCTCCAGAGGTTAATTTTGCTGAAGATGGTCAATTGATCATTAATCTAAATAATTATTGTTCTGATCCTGATGGTGATCCCTTGAATTACTCCTGCCAGGATAGTCCAAATCTCAGTACTTCCATCACGGGAAGTTATATTATCATAAATGCTGAGGAGAACTGGAATGGCTGGGAATATTTATTGATCACAGTAACAGATGATAGTCAGGTAGATGCTATAGATTCTTTGCTGGTGATAGTTTCACCCGTTAATGATGCTCCAGTAATTGAGCTACCAGACAGCTTTAGTTTTGATGAGGATAGTCAGATAAATATTGATTTTTCGCAATATGTAGATGATATTGACGGCAATGATTTGAGTCTGCTTGTTTCTGGTAATTCCTATATCAACGTGCAGATAACAGGACTTGATGTTGCTCTTGATGCCCCTGAAAACTGGTGGGGAGAAGAGCAGCTGCAGTTTACAGTAAATGATGGTCAGATCAGAGCTACTGCCAGTGACCAGGTGCAGATAATTGTCAATCCAGTTAATGATCCACCGGAAATGGATTTGCCTGACCAACTTAGTTTCTATTCTTACAGCCAGATAACTGAAGATTTTTCTGAATATATCATAGACCCTGAGAATGATGAAATTTCATTAGCTGCAGATGGTAATGAAAATATCGTGGTGGAAATAACTAACCTGAATGTTACATTCTCTGCTGATCCTGGATGGACAGGCAGCGAGAATATTATTTTCACCGCAAGTGATGGAGAACTAAGTGCCGAGAGTATTATCAGTGTGGAAGTATTAGAGCCTAGCGAGATTCCTGACCTGATATTACCGGAAACAATCAGTTTTGCAGAAGACACTGTATTAATACGAGATTTTTCTGCCTATATTTTTAATACTGGAAGTTTTGACTTGGAATTAACCAGCATGGGAAATGACCAAATAATGATCGGGATCAATGGTTTAGAAGTGACCTTTTCTGCTGCTGCAGACTGGAATGGAATGGAAGAGATCAGTTTTATGATCAGCGATACGGTAGCTGGTTTTGAAGCATCAGATAGCGTGATAGTAAATGTGAACCCGGTAAATGACCCGCCTCAAATAGATTTACCAGCTGAGATCAGCTTTCTTGAAGATAGCAGCACTTCCTTTGATTGTGCTGAATATATCACCGATATAGATAATTCTGAATTCATCATATCTGTTACAGGTAATCAGATGATACTCGTAGGAATTGAGGGCTTAGTGCTCGATTTTGAAAGTATAACAAACTATTATGGCACAGAACAGCTTACAGTCACTGTGAATGATAATTCCGGCAGAGCCCTTGATTCTGATACTCTTAATGTAATTGTGGAGTCGGTAAATGATATCCCGGTTCTTAATTTACCAGACGAGATCATATTCAATGAAGATGAGATATATGGATTCAGTGTATTTGATTATATTAGTGATGCTGATGAAGATTCACTTCAGGTTAGTTTCAGCAGTAATTTCAATTGTGAATTCAACCAGGTAGAGGAAATAGTAAATATCATTCCACCAGCAGATTATTTCGGAGATGGTATTATCACTGTCGAAGTTTCAGATGGTATTGAAACCCTTTCAGATCAAATAGAGGTTACTATATATCCAGTGAATGATGCTCCGGTGCTTGATCTTCCAGACAGTTTCAATTTTCTTGAAGATGAATTGTTTACTTTTGATATCAGCGATTATGCCAGTGATGTTGATGGAGATAATCTCCTGATAAGTAATACCGGACCATTTTATATTTTTGTGGTGATCACAGGAACAATTGTGGAGCTGGAGCCTTTGAGCAATTGGAATGGCTCAGCAGAAATAACATTTACCGTAAGTGATGGACTGCTTTCTGACAGCGATGATGTGGATATTGTGGTGGAAGCTGTTAATGATATGCCCAGTTTGTCCGGTTTTCTGCCCCAGGAAACTGAGCTGCTGTATTATGGAGAAACAACTCTGGAATTTTATGTAAATGTGTATGATAATGATAGTGACCTTAATTATATCTGGTATGTGAATGATATTGATCAGGGTATAAATGCTGATAATATGGAATACAATTTCACCCAGAATGGTGAATATATTGTCAGTGTAGAAATTAGTGATGAAGAATATCAGCTCAATCAACAATGGCTGGTGACAATATACTCAGGTCCCGGCTGGAATGTGATTGTCTACACTAATTCCACGGTTATATATTCGCAGGTGACAATTGATAATGCTCCCGCTGGAGAAAATGATCTCGTGGGTGCATTTGTAGATGAAGAATGCCGCGGTATAGGTGAAATAGTAATCGATGGTAATAATTCATATTCTTCTTTCCTGATCCAGGGTGAAGCGGTAGAAACAGTGAATTTCAAGATATATTCCGCCGATAGTGAAGCAATATATGATGTGATCTATACTGCTCAAACCAATCCTGGTGGAGATCTTGGCTATCCCCCTGATAACCTGATACCTATTGCAGCATATTCTGTTCCTGGTCCCGGCTGGTTACCAGTTGATATATATGAAGATTGCACAACGGTTTATGCCACTGTTACCATTGATGGACAGGCAGCATCCGAAGAAGATGTGGTGGGCGCTTTTGATACTTCAGGAGAATGCCTTGGAGTGGGCACAATAGAATTTGATGATGACATCGCATTTTGTGAAATAGAAGTATTTCAGGATACTGCTGTAGAATTCAATTTCAAAGTCTGGGATGCATCTGTTAATGCGATCTTTGAGGATTATTCAGTTTATAATACTGATCCTCAGGGACAAATTGGAGAGCCGGGTAATGAAATTGAGATAGCTGTTATTTCTTCTGCTGGCCCCGGATGGGAAGCAGTTGTATATACGAACAGCACAACCGGATATTTTGTTATTACTATTAATAACGAACCTGCTGAAGCAGAAGAAGACCTTTTAGGAATATTTGTTGATGGTGAGTGCAGAGGTGTGGGAAATATTACAAATTATGAAGGTGAAACCATATCTACAGTAGAAATCCAGGGAGAAGATGTGGAAAGCTGCAATTTCAGAATATGGGATAATTCTGCCCAGGCTGTATATTATACTGATTTTGAGATTTCCACTGATCCAGGTGGAAATATTGGTTATCCTCCGGATGAAATTGAGCTTAGCTTCTGGAGTTATATTTTGCCCGAGTATCAGGAATTTCCACGACCCTGGAATGTGGTATATTACACTAATTCTACAGTAGCCTACGGCAGCTTGACAATTGATGATCAGCCGGTTTCAGCAGGTAATGAAATTGCTGCTTTTGCCGGTAATGAATGCAGGGGAGTTGCTCAAATAGTAATTACTGATGAGGAATCAATCTTCACCATGAATATCCAGGGTGATGGACCGGAAGCTGTGCAATTCAATTATTACGATATTTCAGAAGATCAGATATACAGCGTTGAATATTTCACAATTACTAATCCCGGTGGGGATATTGGCTATCCTCCAAATCTGCTGCCACTGGCTATTTACACAAATTTTGCCCCGGAAGTGAATTTACCTCCCGGATTCAGCTTTGATGAAGATGAAGTGGTATCAGAAGATATGAGCAGTTATATCATTGATCCTGATGGTGATGAACTCACTTTAGGCTTCAGTGGCAATATCCATATCAATATTGAAATTGACGGCATGATGGTAACTGCCTATGGAGAAGAAAACTGGAATGGAACTGAAATTGTAGATTATAGTGTTGATGATGGAAATGGTCATATTGTTACTGGCACTTTGGAATTGGAAGTGATCCCGGTCAATGATGCCCCAGATGTTAATCTACCATATAGTTTCACATTGCAGGAAGATTCGGATCTCACAGTTGATTTCAGTTTGTTCATCTCAGATATTGAAGGAGATGCCTGGACTCTTGCCTGTGAAACAGCAGAAAATATCGAAGTTGAAATAGAAGGCAGCATGGTTACTTTGATCCCAGCACTTAACTGGAATGGACAGGAAATATTAACGTTTAATGCCAGTGATGGTATGGATACTGGCTCAGATACCCTGCTGATAATAGTCAATCCCCAACCTGATGCTCCGATTGTTGATTTCCCTGACCAGATCGAAATTTATGAAAATGCCTATATCACATTCAATATTGCTGAACATATCAGCGATCCTGATGGGGATGAATTGACTATTTATGCCGAAGGAAATACTAATATATCTGTGGATGTTACTACAGATTCTATCACTTTTACCCCGACACCTGACTGGTCTGGCTTTGAAATTGTTACGATTCTTGCTGATGATGAAGCTATTCGACTGATTGGCTTTGATGAGATTGGATTCAATGTCATCCATGTGCATATACCACCGGAACTCTTCTTGCCCGAGCAGTTTGATATCCTGGAAGACAGCCCGGATACTTTTGATCTCAATCCTTATTTCTTAATTTATGAAGGTGAGGAATTTGCCTTCTCTGTCACGGGTAATGATTCGATCATTATTGCATTTGAAGGTGCTGATATGACAATTGATGCTCCTTTGAACTGGAATGGGATGGAAACAATTGTGATCACACTGGATGATGAACCAGGCAGACTTACTGTTTCAGATACAGTAAATATCATGGTGGAAGCGGTGAATGATCCTCCTGAGATAGTGGAATGGCTGCCAGAAGAACTTGAGCTGGAAGTAGTGATTGATACCACTATCACTTTTAGTGTGGTGGTAGAAGATGTAGATAGTGATGTGGGATACACCTGGTATGTAAATGAAATAGAGCAGCCGGCCAATGAAGCTGAATTTACAGTAACTTTTGCTGAAACAGGAGAATATGAAATTCAGTGCATGGCATATGATGAAGAAGAGGAACGCTATCAAACCTGGAATATTACTGTCATTCATGTTGATAATGATCCATCAGGACTTCAGGCAGTAACTGCTCTGACTGGAAACTACCCCAATCCCTTTAATCCTGCAACCACTATCAAATATTGCGTGCAACCGGAAGATCTGCCGGCAGTATTGAAAGTATTCAATCTGAAAGGCCAAAGTTTGAGAACCTGGAAGATTGAACAGTCCGGTTTGAGACAAATTACCTGGAATGGTTGCGATGGATCTGGTAAAATGCAGGCTTCCGGCGTTTATATCTATCAATTGCAAAGTGGTGCGGGGATAGATAGCAAGCGCATGCTTCTGTTGAAATAATGATAATCGAGTGCAAGATGAGAAAATTATTGTTACTAAGTTTATTATTGACCTTATCTCTTCTCTGTCAGGCAGATCCTGATTGGGTGCCTGTGGTATATACAAATTCCACAGTAGCATATTCAAGAGTGACTATTGATGATATCCCGGCAAATATCGGAGATATTATGGGAGCTTTTGTTGAAGCTGAGTGCAGGGGAGTAGGAGATATTGTGTTAGATAATGGTGAAACATTTTGTGTAATGAATATACAAGGCAATGTAAGCGAGCAGGTGAGTTTCCAGGTCTGGGATCAAAGCATCGACACGATCTGTTCTGTAGAATATACCACTATGACAGACCCTGGTTATGATATTGGTTATCCACCTGATTTTCTGCCAATTGAAGCATATTCCGGTAATCCCATTAATCATTATCCAGTAATGGAATTGCCAGAGAATTTTGTGATTCCGGAAGATATTCCGACTACTTATGATTTCAATGAATATTGCTATGATATTGATAATGACAACTTGTATATCACTGGCGAAAATAGTGAACATCTCAGCGTTTCAGCAGATGGCTTGATAGTTACATTTTCATCAGCTCAGGACTGGGTAGGTTTTGAATTTATCACTTTATGGCTTTCAGACGGCAACTTAATCGTTCATGACAGTGTGGAAATATACGTGACAGCTGTAAATGACCCGCCCGTGATCACTGATACCAGTCCAGATACAGGAGCAATTGAGGTTGAGCAAAATGATCCCTTCAATTTTGCTGTGATGGCTTATGACATAGATTCTGCCATCACCTATACTTGGTATCTTAATGATGCTGTGCAATCGACTACTGATTACATTTTCAATCACACATTTACTGAGATAAACACATATCAGGTGCGCTGCCTGGTTTCTGATGGTTATTATGATGTTGAAGCAGTATGGGATGTAACGGTTACAATTGAGCCGGTTAACGAGAATACCATAACTGACTTTCTGACTGTCTCACCTAATCCCTGCTCAGAAATCATAAATATTCAATGGCTGCCCGAAAGAAGAGAAATAATTAGTATTGCCATTTATGATCTGCGAGGTAGAAAAGTGATGTGTTTGCCACCCTCCAGATCGGGCAAAGTGTGTGCAAAAATCACCCAGCTTCCCGCAGGATTATACTTCCTGAAACTATCTTCTCCCACGCAAAATATCATCAGAAAAGTTACAGTCAGCCGATAAACAAAAATATAAAACATTCCCTTTCTTCATTTTCTGTTAAAGTAGGAAAACCTTACTATATCATCAAAGCAAATATTCCCCAGCACCTTTGCATCCGGACTGACCACGGCATAACATTACTTTGTTATGCCGTGGTCAGTCCGGATATTAAGGAGTTTCCATAAAACTGGCAAGTGTAAACCAGAAAGCAAATTGTCAGCTTGATTAGAGGATATTTACGTATCTGAGGAGTTCTGCCAGAGTTTTTTCATGGTTTCCTGGTAAGCTTCATATTTGATTCTTCCTAATTCTGTCAGTTTGAGGATAGTTTGGGGTTTTTTACCGACAAATCTTTTCTTTATTTCTATATATCCGGCTTTTTCCAGCTTTTGCAAATGTGTGGATAAGTTCCCTTTGGAAAGCCCCGTTGCTGCAAGGAGATAGAGAAAATCACCACTATCCAGCAGTGAGAGGTGCCTTATGATCAACAAACGAGCCGGCTCATGGATCAATTTATCAATTTCCAGGATAGGATTTTCATTCATCTTCATTATCCAGAACAGGGTAGCGTTTGATGAAGCTGAAGATTATTGGCAAACCAATTGCTATACCGAGGATACCCATCGCTAATCCACCCCAGAAAAGAGTATGCGGAAGTTTCACGATTATTCCCAAAACAAAAATTATTAACAAGACAGCACAATAGATGAAAAGACGGTAAGTATGGAAAACCATGATTCTATAAGCAGCTAATCCGATCGTAATTAAGGCAATAAAACAAAGTAAGTACATGGGAGTGTTTTCTTTGTCAGCAATCATGTCTGAACGTGATAAAATGTAATACAAAGAAAATATTAAGAAAGATATTATCAGGATGAAAATTCTCTTATTTCGTTTTCTTTTATTGGATTTAAGGATACTGAATTCCGCAAATCCAAAACGGGGCTGAACTATTACTTTTCTGAGATATTTGCTCAACCCATACATGATCACAATCAGGATAGGTACTGTATAGGTTAGCTCAAAATAATTTCCTAAGCTAAATAGAACGGAGATTATCCCAATTATTAAATCGATCACACCGCTTTCACCATAATATCTTTTTATGGTTTGCCTGGCGAACATTTTACTATCTTCCATTTTAACTCCTTGGTTTATACTACAAACCAGTTTTCAATAGCATCTTGTTTGTGTCAATATATTTATTGAGGTATCGATTGTGATAATGAATTTATTAGATATAGTGCTATTGATTACGGTTTAGGATAAGTATATCATAACTCAGGAAGGATTCAAAATCTAATTTTTAGAAGCGTCTATTAACTCCTGGATGGTGGTGGTGGCAAGGGCGAGGACTGTATCGGCGGCACCATAATAGATTTTCACTTCAGATTCTAGAAGAGCAAAACCTTCAGGATCATATTCTTCGACAATAATTCCGCAGGGGAAGCAGACATTTGGCACCTGTCCGGTAAGTTCGTAGAGTGTACGTGGTTCCATTATGTTGCAGGTGCAGCGTGAGATGACCTGGGCAGGATTATCTAAATCAGCGAGAAATACACCGGTTTGATAGATATATATTGAAGCGAGGTGAACAGCAATCCCATGATAAATTTGCAGCCATCCTTGTCTGGTTTTTATGGGTGGAGGTCCAGCTCCGATCATTTCATCCCAATAGTGAGGTCTGCCGACCATAACAGGAGCAACCGGCTGCCAATGGAGCAGATCCGGAGAGCGACTCAGCCAGATTTCACTGCCCGTGGCAGCAGTTTTATTGAGATTATTGCGATTAGGTCTGTCATATCTGAGGTATTCACCCTTGATTTTATGAGGGAAAAGGACTCCATTCCGATAATCGCCATTAGAGACAATTCCCAGAAATTTATAATCAATAAAATCATCTGTAACTCCAAGACCAAGTTCGCAACCATGATCAAAATCCATGGCAAACATGATGAAGTATCTATCATTTATCAGGTGAATACGCGGATCATAAATATGGTAGGGTTGCTTATGCAGTTTTTCCAGACCCTGCCAATGTATGATTTCCGGTCTGATATTGAAATGAATCCCATCTTCGCTGTCTGCGTAGAGCAGGAAGGTTTGTCTTCCGCGATTCTGTACCCGTAAGAGAAGTATATATTTATCATCAATTTTAATAGCTCCGGAATTGAAAACGGAGGTGGCATCAATGATCTGAGGTGGGATATCAGGTATCATTTCAGGAGTGATAATGGGATTAGCAGGATATCTATCCAGCATAATATCTCCTTTATTTAAAAGATTTTATAACTCGTAGTTTTTCGCTGTCAGCAGCGTGAAAACTAAAGAAACTGATGCCGTTAATGTCAAGTTTTAGAAGCAGTTCAATAGCTTTATAAAGCTGGGTGGGAGATAATGAAGGCAAGAAAATGCCGGCATGAATGGGCTTGTCCGTTTTCTGACGGCATTCTTTGACCGCCTGAGCAAGCCAGATAATATCCTGGTCATAAAAAACATTATACATCATGGGATAGAAGGCATCAATATTCCAAGAAGTCCAATCCTGGCGCACAAGATTTCGGGCAATATCAGGAGTAGGGAACACAGCAGCAGATATCTTTTTATCATAGGAATGAACCAGATCAGTAAGTTCATTAACAAGGGAAGATATACTTTGCCAGCGAAATATCCGCCAATTATCATCTAGGGCAGGATCTTTTATTGAACGGATATCATAGCCATAGATATTTTGAAAACTTGTAGTGCAGTTTGGGCAATAGCAGAAATCATACTGAGCCTCTTCTGTAGATTGAGACAAGTTATATTGCCTCTGGCATTTAGGAGGCAGGATAACATCCGCAAAACGAATATAATCAAGATGAAAGGCTTTCAATTCCGGGATCTGGCAGAATTGGGCAACTATGGTCTTCAGGTATGGAAGCACCTGTGGATGGTTTGGGCAGAGCCAGCGATAATAATTTACATAAGGAGGAAATTCAGCGGAACTTTCACCATTTCTACTAATAGCAAACCAGTCTTTATGTTCTCTTAAAATTTGCTCATCATTATTAATCAACATCATTTTCCATGTTTGAAAAAAAATATTTTTCTCTTGGGCGATAGAAGCGACAAGAACAGTCTTACTATAAGAACCGATAGCCAAAACCTCATCAATAGCATATTTCTCAAATTGGGTAAAAATGTCTTGCAATTCAGTTTTAGATTTATTCTGGAGATTTATCCAAAAGCTGAAATATTTTATTTTTTTTTCTTTCATTTTTTACTATCTTATTCATATACTCTTTAGGTAAATTATTGAAGAGTAGATAAAATGTCAAGTATAAGGAGTTGAAATGAGCAACAAAGCAAAAACTTATGATCATTTCCTGAAGCAGTTGTCAGAAGATGAAGTGGAAGTGATCAATTATCTGGTGGATACCATCAAGGAAGAATTACCTCAAGCAGAAATGGTAATGCATTGGGGTATGCCCGTTTTTAGAATCAGAGGTGAAGATATAATTGCGCTGGCAGTACAAAAGTATTACTATTCAATATATCTTTGGACAATGGATTGGACCAAGAAATATCCCAAAGAATTGAAATCATTAAATTTGGGAAAGGGTTGTTTACGGTTCAAAAAACTCAAACAACTGCCTGAACCTATGCTGAGAGATATAATCCAACAGGCTGGTAAGAGGAAGTAATTAACAAATTTAGAAACTGATAGCATCCTTTAAGCAATATTTGCTGGAAAGGGGAACTAATGTTTCCCCAAAGGATGAATTACCAGTAAAATGTGCGTCATTTAACAAAAAAAATAGAATTCAATCATACAGCAATTGACTAATTATCAATTTGTGTGATTACAATTAATAGGATATTTAATTTCGGCAATATATTGATGTAATATCTAAATAAAACACGATAAACTTAGAGTCCCTGTGAAATATAATCAGTACTAAGAACAGAATAGTAGTAACCTATAACTTGACCGTTAATTATTTATTCGTGGTCATGAGGAGCAAATTCCCAGTCCAAGGGTTCGGATATCTGGAAGGTGAATTTCTGGAGCCAGGAAAGCATGGAGGAAATATCGTATCCCGGCTGGATTAATAATTTATCCCTGTCATCATAAGTTTTATCAAGATCAATTGTGTTATCAGTAAAAAAGATATATTGTCCTGAGAGAATGGAATCTGGAATGGTTTTACCCCACATCCAAAGCTCAATGTCACCCTGTTTTCTGAAAGCCAGAGAATCTCTGAGAGCGATGAAGTAGGGGAGATTCTCTCCGGCAGAGATCACAGCAAGTTTTGAGGTAGGGTGAAATACATCTACAATACGGACATCTTCTGGATTGGGCTGATCAAAATGTTGGATCAAACCACTTACGCCTTTATAGATAAACCAGGCAGCAACGATGAGGGAGAGGATACGGGCAATGTATTTCATTTTTTTGATCTGAGTGAGCAGGCTGGCAAAGGCAAGAGGAACCAGATATAGAGTGGTGCCAAAAAAGAAGCCCATAAATAAAAGAATACCGGATATTATGCCGCCTAAATTTACTGCTTCAGAGAGAGCTATCAGAAATGCCGGACAGAAATTGATACCAGTGAGGATACCTAGCAAAAGCCCACTTCTGGTAATAGCAGCAACTCTTGGGACATGACATTTTTTTTCTGAGCGATCTGAGCGGATAACTGTAAGCACTAAATAGATGGAAAGCAGGATATTAGCAATTGCTCCATAAAAATTACGGTCAATACCAGAAATATTTGCTCCTGCCATTCCAGCGAGAGCACCGAATGTGAGGTATGATATAAATCTACCAGCGGAGATCTCACCAATAGCCAGCAGGCTCTTGCTCAGTTTGCGGTCAGAGGTCATGATATAGGGCAGATAGATGGGAGTGCAGGTCATCAGGCAGAGTGAGCCAGTTGAAATGCCCAGGAAGAATCCTTCCAGTAGTGCTTTGATCATATAAATTCCTAAAAATAGTATTCGAGTACTATTTGATGCAGGGAGGATTGTGTGCCGTCAAAATCCTGCGTAATGCCAAACTGGTAGCCAATATTGAAACGATGAGCGATAAATTCCCAGCCGGAGCCAGCGTTTAATTCATAATCCAGCCAGCGGTCATCACCGAGGAAATATCTGCCATTTGAATAGAGCTTGAAGTTATTTAGATAATATTGAGCAGCATAATTGAATGCCATAACCTCAGAATCAAATTCGTAGAGAGCACCTAATTGAGCAAAGGAAAGCTGATTATTTTCTGAAACGCTGAAATTTCGCCTGATATTGGTTTCATACCAGGAGTTTCCCAAATAAATCTCAGACATTTCATCATCAAGCCAGCCTTGCCAGTTCAAGATATTCAGCAGAGTCCAGTCCTGAGCAAATTTACTGCTGAGGCGGGTGTATGTGCGAATATAATTAGTGAGTTCGTCATCCAGATCAGAATATCCTATTTGCACATCCTGAGTGAGGAAATGGATATAATTCAAACGGTGTTCATATTCACCCTGCAGGTAATAGCTGGAATAATTAAAACTCTCATTTTCATTAAGATCATTGAAAGTATCCCAGTTAGCGGTAAGCAGCAGATCCTGCGAAAGCCAGTGACCAGCAGCTATTTCCCAGAGCAGATCATTTTCCCGAATGGATTTACTTGATTGTTCTCTGCCGCTATGTTTATCGTAGGCAGTGGAGATATAGTCAGCTTTCAAGTCAAAATACAGTTTGCGATTATCATAATTATAGTTACCACCCAAACTAAGGGAATTGTCATATTGATATAGACCATTAATTCCAGAAATCTCAGTGAGGTGATCATCCTGGGGTGAAATGCCCAGACCTAAATAGAGATCAAGAGCCCAGTTTTCCTTTATCTGCCACGCATGAAGAATATTTCTGGCAATGCTTTCCTGGTAGTAAGTAGCAATATTATCCTGAACTTCAGAGTATTTTATCTGGGTAGAATTATAGAAAGACCAGTTACCGGCATCTGCTGTGATATAAGAATAAAGCCTGCTGACTATGCCATCTTCTGAATCAGAGCCAAGGGATAAAGTTAACTGACCATCAGCATTCAGGAGAGCGAATAAACATATAAATATCAAAAGTGTAATTCTTTTCATTTATTCTCCTAATGAATAGCTTTTTCAGGGCAGACAGCAACGCACTGACCGCATTGCTGGCATTTGCTTTGAATGATGAAGGCTTTATCGCCTTGATATACAATGGCATTATGAGGACATGCTTCCAGGCACCTGCCGCAGGCAAGGCAGCTTTCAGAATCAACAACGTAGGAATAGGCAGTAGCTATTTTGCAGGCAGCTATCAAGAGGCTAAAGAGAATGATAATTAATACAATCCGGTATATTTTCCTTTTCATGATGTTACCTGATAGCGTTATATTTGCAGCCGGTTACGCAGAGCTTACAATCAATGCACTTATTTTGATCAATCACGGCTTTTCCATTTTGAAGTGTGATGGCACCTATGGGGCAGATATTTACACAGTCTCCACACCCCACACAATCAGCTTTCCAGATTGCCGGTTTGCGGGAAGCTGCTAATACCAGTAAAAGTGCAAGTAACACAACCGCGATAATAATTTTCTTTTTCATTAAAAACTCCTCATTAATATCCTACAACCCACAGTCGAATAGCACCCCTGGGGCAGGGCAGACAATCACCACAAGCTTCACATAGATCAGGATTTATCACCTTATAGGGTCCGGCATCACTTATGGCGTTCAGATCGCAGTCATAAATGCAATTACTACAGTCATTACACACGCTGGAAACTATCTGATAAACTATTTTTCCACCCGGACTGTTTGATATATCACCCATGTTGCCTGCTTCATCCACTGCTCTCACAGCAAAATAATATACAGTACCAGAAGACAGACCAGTTACAACACAACTTTCATTTGAACCAGCAGGACCGGGATCAGGTGGAGAATTGAACGAATTAGAGGAATTCCAGTTATTTTGAGTGATTGGTGATGTCCGATAGCGTATTTTCGTAGGATCACAAGTGCCAGTATTGCCATCATCTCCAGGAGCTGTCCAATTAATGGTTATGCGGTTAGTATAGTAAGTTTGCCCATCATCTACTGAAATATCACTAATAGCAGCGGGAGGAGTAACATCAATTTCCATTTCGATCAGGGCATCACAAATATTGGAAATATCAGAGATATTGTTATTATCATCTTCTGCTTTTATCGCAAAATAATAAGTGATATTCCCTTCCAGATTAGTGATATTAATAGATTCAGGACTTCCTGCAGAAGCTGGGGGAGAAGTGGGAATGGATGTGGCATTAAGCCAATTTAGTTCATTAATAGGCACAGTATAGCTTCTGAGATCATAACTGACTGCTGTGCCGCTATTGCCATCATCTCCGGTAGCCGTCCATGATAAAGTCACTGTTTCATCGATCACTTCTGCACTAAGATCAATAATTGCGGCAGGAGGTGTGGTATCCAGGGGAATTATGGCTGTGGCATTATTAGATATCTGGGAAATATTAGCAGCTTCATCGGTGGCAGTTATAGCAAAATACCAGGTGATACCTGTTTCCAGAAAGTCTATAGTGATAGATTCCTGGGTGCCTGCTGCTGCCGGGAAAGGCAGATCTTCTATTTGATCAGCGGTTTCCAGATCAGTTTCAGTGAGTTCCTGCTGTGCGTAATATAAACTGTATTCTGAGGCAGTTCCCGTATTGCCGTCATCCCCGGTAGCTGTCCAGCTAAGGATGATCTCAGGATCATTGATCTGAGTTGCCAGATCAGTAACTGGAGCGGGTGCTTCCATATCAGGTATAGCTTCCGTTATGGCAGAAGCTGAATTGGAAATATTAGAAATATTATTTATTTCATCATAAGCTTTTAGGGCAAAGAAATACTCCGTTTCAGGTGTTAAACCGCTGATAGTGATGTTCTCTGTGGCTCCTGCAGGTTGAGGTGTGATATTCTGGATATACTCAATAGCATCTATCCAGGTAGTGGCAGTGATCTCGCTATCTGCATAGCGGATTTCATAAGCAGTTGCTGTGCCGTCTGAGCCATTATCACCCGTAGCCGTCCAGGAGAGTGGTATAGTGGTATTGCCCGGAGTTCCTGCTATCAGATCAGTAATATCAGCAGGAGCAGTAATATCCGTAGTAGCTTCTGCTGAGGCATTATTAGAAAGCTGGCTGATATTTCCGGCAGCATCAAGTGATCTAATGGCAAAATATAATAATCCACTTGGCTCAGTGAATTCCAGAAGTAGTTCTTCCCAAGATCCTGGTGCCTGCGGTGCAGCTTCATATACTATATCCTGGGCATTATCCCAATTAGTATCAGTAATTTCTTCTGCCGAAGATCTAATTGCATAAGCGACAACATTTGCGCGAGGGTCTGGATCAGCAGGTGCTGTCCATTGCAGAGTTATCGTATATTCTGTGCTGATCGTGGTGAGATCAGTAACAGGGTCAGGACTGATCAGATCAAAATATTCACCTTTAACGGTAATTTGAGCTTCAGCAGGCTGGGAGGTGTGTCCCACTTCATCAAAGGCTGCTATGCTAACTATCAAAGTATCATTTTCAGGCATATTGCTGATTTGCCAGATTTCCATAGCACCACTATATTGAGGTAGTGGAGGCGTGAAATCAGTAGCTAAGGCATTACCTGTCAGGTCATTTATTTCCAGATCATAAAGATAGGCGATACCGGTAAGTGAATCATCTCCTGGTGCAAAAAAACTGATCTCTATCATGCCAATACTATCAGAGAGGACAGTGATATTTTGTGGAGTTGCGGGAGCAATGAGATCGGGGAGTCGCGTGATGGCATCATACTGGCATTCGAAATCATTGAGGCAATCATAACAGCTAATGCACCTGTTCTGGTCTATAAACACTTTTCCTGAGGCTTCATCAATGATAAAAGCATCCTGGGGACATTGAAAATCATCAATACATTCATAGCAGGCAGTGCATTGAGAAAACTCGACTCGAGGTGTTTTATCAAGATCATCTGCTTTCGTTACATCATCAGAGCAGCTAAATAGGGCAATTAATATGATCAGGGCAAATAGTATTTCAACTATTCTGGTTTTCATATTTTCTTTCCTTGTAATTCTCTTTTTTGTTTGGTTAAAACCGGACAGCATAATTCGCAGCGATGGCAGTATATACATTCTACATCGTTTACTTTTTCGCTTTTTTGAACTTTTATCCGCATGGGACAATAATCATCGCAGAGCATGCAGTCCACACAGCAATCTTTACTCCACCAGACCTTATTTCGGGGAAGATGTAATATTTTGCCTATCCATTGGGTGATATTTAAAAGTGCAGCATAAGGGCAGAGGTAATTGCACCAGAAGCGTTCAATAAAAAAGCCAGCAATGGTGATCACACCTAAACTGAGTACTCCAGCGATTCTGACGTTCTGGATATGGGCAATACTCACAACTGGACAGAACTTCATATAGATATAGCTGAGTCCCAGCCAGGCAAGAATTGCTGTTGCCAGCAGGATCAGGTATTTAAGCCATTTCAAGTAATTATGCACAGATTGGGGTAGAGCGCTTTTGTAATCGCGTTTACCGGATTTTTTATTCAAACTGAAGATCAGCTCTTGGATAGTACCAAAAGGGCAGGCATAGCCGCAAAATCTTCTGCCAATAAACATGGTCAGCAGCAAAATTGCCAATCCACTGATAAGCGCCGCCGGAAACATCCAGTTCCCAAGTGATTGACCCAGATTAAGGCAGCCAAAACAGACAGCCGATTGGGGACAATAAGCGTGAGCTATTTGCAATATACCGGAAATCAGGAGTGCAAACAGGGCAATCGATACTGCCAGGAAAAATAATTGGATATTTCTGCGGATCTTATCTAATTTAAGCATTATTAATTTTCAATGGCTCCAACTGGACAGCCTTTCCAGCCCTGTCCATTACCATTAGCGCAAATACCGCACTGGATACATTTATTCACATTAATAACTGCTTTGCCTTTTTGCATACTGATAGCACCCACAGGGCAGCTTTTCACGCACAAACGGCAGCTTATACAACGTGAGGCATTAACCTGATAACCTGAAGTGGATGATTGCTCTTCATCTTCCAGTGCGGGAAGATAAGTAATATCGGATTTAATGAGCTCTATCACCTGCAATACGGCATCCTGCATATTGCCTTTAACTTTGATTGTATCTCCTGCTGCCAGTTCAAGGGCTACACCATCTGTGTTAGAAAGGGTGCCAAGTTCTAAGCCAAACATATTACTTCCGGTATTCAAAAACCAGATACCACTTACCTGCATCAGGCTACCTTCATATTCAAGCACCTCAACTGCAGCTTCTTCAGCATATAAGGTAGAGAATAAAATTATTACTGCCAGTAATATTATCATAAAATATTTATACATAATCCAAGACCTCCATATTAATACGCAAGTTTTTAAATAAGCAATAATAAGTCCACACAAAATTTATTTTTTATTTTTTACCTAAAGACTGCAATCTAACTGAGTTATAGGGGTTCAGTAAAATCTTCATAATTGTAATGATTACAAAACTGTTAACAATATTAACCGCATGTCACTTATTTGTAACAGTTTTGACAGGTAATTGAACTGAGAAATTATGTGTCTAAATGTTTTAAAAGGCTCCAGGCTGCCTGCGTAGGCGGTATTTTACCTTCTATCACATCTTTTTCCAGTTGCGGGATCATAGCTTTTATTTTAGGATCTGTATAGAATCTATTCAAAAGACGTTCACTCACCAGATCGTGAACCCAGCCCAGATTCTGCTGATTACGTCTCTGCTCAAATACTCCTGATTTTCGTACTTCTTCTTC
This sequence comes from Candidatus Stygibacter australis, assembly GCA_030765845.1. Classification (NCBI taxonomy): domain Bacteria; kingdom Pseudomonadati; phylum Candidatus Cloacimonadota; class Cloacimonadia (SeqCode); order Cloacimonadales (SeqCode); genus Candidatus Stygibacter; species Candidatus Stygibacter australis. The sequence continues at coordinate 5,588 of JAVCDJ010000239.1, read as the reverse complement.
AAATCGTTTGATCATTTCCCAGACCGGATAGATACCTTCACCAGTTAGTGCAGAGCAGGTGAGCGTTTCAGGAGTCCAGCCTTTAGTAGGTGATTTCAGATAGTGCAGGGCATTGGCAAAATCACGCTTAGCGATTTCAGCTCTTTTGATATTATCACCATCCGCTTTATTGATCAGGATAGCATCTGCAAGTTCGATCACACCTTTCTTGATCCCCTGCAGTTCATCCCCGGCACCAGAGATTTTAAGCAGCAGAAAGAAATCAACCATACTGCGCACAGTTATCTCATTTTGTCCCACACCCACAGTCTCAATAAAAATTATATCAAATCCGGCAGCTTCACAGATCAAGGTCGTTTCACGCGTTTTCCTGGTTACTCCACCTAATTTTCCACCTGAGGGAGAAGGACGAATAAAGCAGTTCTGGTGCCTGGAAAGCATTTCCATCCTTGTTTTATCACCAAGTACACTTCCTTTGGATAAGGATGATGACGGATCAACTGCCAGAACAGCCAGTTGCAGGTCTTCTTTCATTAGCTGACACCCGAGGGCTTCGATAAAGCTGCTCTTTCCTGCTCCGGGTACGCCTGTGATGCCAATCCGCAGAGAATTGCCTGTGTAGGGGAGAAGCTGACGCAGCACTTCCTGACCCATCTCAAAATGTTTTTCTGAATTGCTTTCTATCAGGGTGATTGTCTGAGCTAAAATAGTCCGGTCCTGCTCCAGAACACCATTTACGTAATCTTCTATGCCCAGTTTACGTTTTGCCGGTGTTTTTCTGTTTATGTCAGACTTCTTTCCCGGCATCCCATCATGCTGGCTTTCTTTGCCCTTCACGACTTTAGTGGCAAATTCTTTCCCGGCATTTTCCGGTGCCCATTCAGGTTTATTCTTATTGCTCATTATTTCCCCACTAAGTTATTGAGTTAAGGCGATGTACTCATCGAATTGACTTAAGAACGGCAATTTTATACCCCCGCAGTCTTAAGTCAATCTACTGAGTACAGTATCTTAACTCAATACTCCGCTTAATTCGTCTTATGTCTCACGAATCAACTCATCTAATATCTTTTTGGCTGCCACTGGGAGTACTGTGCCCGGACCAAAAATCGCCGCCGCTCCGTGCTCATATAAGAAATCATAATCCTGTGCCGGGATCACTCCGCCCACTACTATCATAATATCTTCTCTACCCAGCTTTTTTAATTCTTCCACAAGTTGAGGTAAGAGAACCTTATGACCAGCAGCCAGCGAGCTCATACCTACCACATGCACATCATTTTCCACTGCCTGACGGGCAGTTTCTTCCGGAGTCTGGAATAAGGGGCCAATATCCACATCAAATCCCATATCTGCATAAGCAGTAGCCACCACTTTTGCTCCCCGGTCATGTCCATCCTGACCCATCTTAGCGATCATAATGCGGGGACGGCGTCCTTCCAGCTCTTCAAATTTATCTGCCAGATCACGTACTGCCTGCACTTCGTCTTGCTCGGCATATTCGCTGCTATAAACTCCACTAATAGATCTTATCACTGCTTTATGCCTCCCATATATTTTTTCTATGGCATCAGATATCTCACCTAAGGTTGCCCGTGCTCTTGCTGCTATCACTGCCAGTTCCAGCAGGTTACCTTCTCCGCTTTCAGTAGCTTTAGTGATTGCTTTCAAGGCTGCATCCACTGACTTATCATCGCGCTCTGCTTTCAATTTTGCCAGTCTTTCCAATTGCGAGATTCGCACTGCTGTATTATCAACTTCCAGAATATCCATCGCTGCTTCTTTGTCCAGCCTATATTTATTAACGCCCACGATAATTTCCTTACCGGAATCTATATGAGCCTGTCTGCGAGCTGCGGCTTCTTCTATTCTCATCTTGGGAATTCCGGTTTCGATAGCCTTAGCCATGCCACCCAGTTCTTCCACTTCCATGATGTGTTCCCAGCCCTTCTGGATGAGATAGTCTGTGAGTGTTTCCACGTAGTATGAGCCACCCCAGGGATCGATCACATCACAGATCCCTGTTTCATGCTGCAGGAATAACTGGGTATTACGGGCAATTCGGGCACTGAAATCTGTAGGCAGAGCAATTGCTTCATCCAGAGAATTCGTATGCAGGCTTTGTGTGTGACCCATAGTCGCTGCCAATGCTTCCACGCAGGTTCTTGCCACATTGTTATATGGATCCTGCTCCGTAAGTGACCAACCGGAGGTTTGCGAGTGCGTCCGCAGTGACATTGATTTCGGATTCTTTGGATTATATTTATTCACTATCTTTGCCCACAGCACTCGGGCTGCTCTCAGCTTGGCAACTTCCATAAAGTAGTTCATGCCTTCTGCCCAGAAGAATGAAACCCGCGGGGCAAAAGCATCAATATCCAATCCTGCTTCTATTCCGCAACGCAAATATTGCCAGCCGTCTGCCAGGGTATATGCCATTTCCAGATCAGCAGTTGCCCCAGCTTCCTGCATGTGGTAGCCGGATACTGAGATACTGTTGAATTTGGGCATATATTTGCTGGTGAAGGCAAAAATATCACTGATAATGCGCATAGATTGCGTTGGCGGATAGATATAAGTATTACGGACCATATATTCTTTCAAAATATCATTCTGGATTGTTCCTGCCAGCTCTTCCCATCTCACCCCTTGTTCTTCCGCTGTGACTATATAAAACGCCATGATCGGCAATACCGCCCCATTCATAGTCATAGATACCGATATATCACCCAGAGGTATCTGATCAAAGAGTATCTTCATATCCAAGATGGAATCTATCGCCACTCCTGCTTTGCCCACATCTCCTACTACTCGCTCATGATCACTGTCATATCCGCGATGCGTAGGCAGATCAAAGGCTACAGATAGTCCCTTTTGACCAGCAGCCAGATTACGCCGATAAAAGGCATTACTCTCTTCTGCTGTGCTGAAGCCTGCGTATTGGCGCACAGTCCAGGGACGCATGCAATACATGGTGGCATAGGGACCGCGCAAAAATGGCGGAACACCGGCAGCAAAATCCAGATGCTCAAATTCTTTGGTGTCTTCTCTGGTATAAAGTGGTTTCACCTGATACTTCTCATTGGTTTCCCACAGCATTTCATCAAGTTTTCTGCCTGTTTTTTGTTCTACTACTTTCTGCCAGCTACTCAAATCACCTTTAACTGCAAGCTTTTCTAAATTTATTTTACTGAAATCAGGATTTTTCATTATTTCACTCCTGCCATATTCTGGGCTGCATTCAATACTTCCAGAGCATTTGCTCTCACATGAATGAATTTATCTATTCCGGCTATTTCATAGGTTTCAATCATATCTTTAGGGTATCCCGCCAGGATCAGCATTGCATCAGGCTTAGCTGTTTTCACTATAAGACAGATTTTAGGTACTATCTCAGGATAGATAGCATCAGTAGAGCAGATAACCACGATTTCTGCTTTTGAGGCAATTGCTGCTTTTCCAGCTTCCACCCCAGTAGCAAAGCCCCCCTGATCAATAACTTCAAATCCACCTACTTCCATAAATCCCCGTGAAAATTCTGCCCGGGCTTTATATTGTCCCACGCCACCAATATTCGCCAGAAATACTCGTGCTGCTTTGCCTGTCTTAGCAATATGAGCAGCCATCTTCAGGCGTAAATTCTCAAATGGTTCTGCCAGTCTGGTTTGTGATATTGCTTCCATAACGGTATTTTCACTAAGATTCATACCTTTGGTGATCACTCCAATGGTCGCTCCTTTTAGATAGGCATCCTTGATGCTGTAAGCGCACTGCTCGATCTTCAAATCACCTTTACGCAGTGATTTTATCTCATTGCTGCGCCGGCAGGTAATGCCCGGATAATCCACGTTCCTTGCTTCCAGAGGAGTTTCCAGAAGATTGGCATACATATTGATGCCTACCAGCACATTTTTACGGCTGGCAAGATTATCACTTCTTATTTTCGCCACTTTCTCTACTATATCTTTCACTTTTCCACTTAATAAGAGTTCACTGAATGAGCCTTCTGCTTCCAGCATTTGAAAACTTGACCAGGCTTTTTCTGCCAGCATCTGGGTAAGCTCTTCAATATACCAGCTTCCGCCAGCAGGGTCGATCACATGCCCCAGATGACTTTCTTCACTTAAGATGATCTGCTGATTTCGGGCTATGCGACGACTGAATTCATCAGATTGCCTGATCACTTCATCAAATTCGCCAATGTGTATACTATCCACTCCGCCGATCACGCCGGCAAATGCCTCAGTAGTCGTCCGCAGCATATTCACATAAGGGTCATTCTTAGTTTTATTATATATTCCTGTGCGTCCATGAATTCGCATTCTGGCAGATTCATCATTCCCGCCAAAGCCTTTTACAACCTGACTCCAGAGGATTCGAGCTGCTCTCAGCTTTGCTATTTCCATAAAAAGATTTCCGCCCAGTGCCAAACTGAACTGGATGCGCGGTGCTATCTCATCTATCTCAAGTCCAAATTTATTCAGATTTCTAATGTATTCTGCCCCGGTTGCCAGGGCAAATGCCAGCTCTTCCACAGCACTTGCTCCTGCATTATGATAAACTATAGTATTTATCTCAATTGTTCTTAAGTGGGCTTCAGTTTCTTTTGCCCAGATGATTAGCCCTGTCATCTTGCCGTAGGCTTCTGTGAGAGAACAGCTTATGCTGCCCAGCTCAGCAAGTTGACCCAGAGGATCAGCACCCACGCAGCCTTGAAGTCTGGCAGCGTCTATACCGTGTTTTTCACAATATGCAGCCAGCAGCATAGCATATTCCAGTCCGGAATTCCCCGCTTGAGTATACACATCTACGTAATCAAGCTCTACATCAGCAAGTGCCTTTTCCAGATCGCTTAGACAGGAAATGGATGTACCATTTTTGCCCACTGTTCCAGATTTAGCTTCATCAGGATCTTTGCCTGCCTTGCCAGCTTCATCTATCACCAGGTTCACTGCATCCTGTCCCCGCTTGAGACTAACTAATAAGGCTGCATTAAAATCTTCTGCCAAAGGAAGCCTGATCTCCTGGGCGATTTTCCATGCTGAATGCAGATAACCTTCGGCTTGTGTTCCGCGAACATTGCTGCCTTCACCGGGCAATTCATCAATATGAGAAACCTTGTCCCACACCTCACGACGATATTGAGGCTCAAGCGTAAGTCCCTCATAAGTAGATGTGCGCAGCACCTTATCAAAAGGTTTACCCTTCAGCAGCTTTTCTGCTGCTGCCAGCCACGCTGCATCACTGGTGCCAGAAAATTCACTCAGCAGACCTTTTATCCTCTGCTTTTCCTCTTGTTCCATCCAGTCCTCCAGAGATATTTATTATTTTTCGCTACCTTGTTTAACCACCCCCATTTACCGTCAAGTGAAATCCCCCTCTAATGCACCGGATTAATTCGGATAATGTAATGTAAGAGTCTTTAACACAAAGGTCAAAGAGAACACAGAGTAATGAAATGTAAGAATATTTTAACCACGGAAGGCACGGAATACACAGAAAAATGAAATGTGATGCAATGTAAGGATTCAGGAGTTCTGAACGGTACTCCGGACAAGACTTCTGGGATCCGACAGAGAATAGAAATA
>JAVCDJ010000238.1 GCA_030765845.1 Candidatus Stygibacter australis | reverse complement strand
TGATGATAGTAATTCTGACGACCCTGATGGCACATGCTCTGATATGGGTTATAAATACCATGTCCATGATATCTATAACTGGAATTATGATGGTAACAGGAGAACTTATCTGTGGCGGAGTTTTCCCTGTTTGGCATTTGACACACGGGTGACTAATGATGGAAGCGATTTGGGAGTTGAATTTGTATTAGAAAACTGGGACCCGGTGCCTGACGGAATGCATGTATGGTATAATAATCAGAATGCAGTAAATGGAGATTATTTCTCAATTTCAGGTTGGGATTGGGATCCGCCAACTTATGAAATGAACAGCAAAAAAGGCTATAAGATGAGCCGCGATAATGGAGAAGGATGCGTACTATATTCCAGAGGTTTGAAATGTCTTGATAACGTGGAATTACACACTGAGCCTTATCAGGAAACCTGGCTGGGTTATTTTCTTAAAGGCACTCAACTTGTATTGGATGCTTTCCCTCAGGACGTTCTGGAAGATGCAATTGCTATATATACCATGGAATGGGCAATCAGTAGAACTTCTACTCATGATCCCTGGTCAGGTTCACCAACATCTTGCAAAATAAACTATATGGACTGCGTTGTGATCAAAACAGTAAACGAAAGTAATGATTTTACCTGGGAAATACCTACCCGGAGTGAAGAGCCGGAATATCGACCGGTTGCGGAACATTTCACTTTCAATGATGATATTGATTATCTGCCGGTTTATGTGGAATTTGATGAAGATGATCTTCCTCAGGAAGTGGCAATTTACGTTAATGACGAGTGTAGGGGGGCACAAGTAGTAGAAGATACTCTATGCCAGATATGTGCGCATATACTGGAAGAAGAACTGGGGCAGGATATTGAGTTTGCTTTCTGGTATGATGATCGCAGCAGAGCAGAACGGAAGAATAACTATCTGGTAGAAAACATTGATACTGGAGAATATGAACCCGGAAGTCTGGTTACCGGTACACCTGGAATACACTACAAAGTATCATTTAGAGATAAGCAGGATGATAATATTCCTGCTCCAACTGAATTGCAATGTTATCCTAATCCCTTTAATCCGGAACTTACAATTTCTTTTAGTTTGAAAGAACAGAAAAAAGTAATACTGGACATTTATAATATCAAAGGTCAAAAAGTGAAAAGCCTTGTAAACGAAACTTTCCGACCAGAGAATTATAATATTATCTGGAAAGGTGATAATGAGATGGGGCAAAAGGCAGGCAGTGGAGTATATTTCATCAGATTAGAGATAGATGATAAAGTTATTACCAGCAAAGCGGTTTTGATGAAGTAAATGGGAGTATTGAGAAGAAGAAAAAGTGAGAAGTGAGAAGAAGCAAGCCTGGCGTCTGGATGGGCGCCAGGCATATATAGGGATGTGATTATGAAGAAGTATTTAATTTTAATGATTTACTTTGTTTTTTATGGGATTTTACAGGGAACTACAATAACGGTTGATATAGAGGGTACGGGAGATTATACATCCATTCAGGAAGGGATAAATGCCAGTAGTGATGGAGATACTGTACTTGTATATCCAGGCAGGTATTTTGAAAATACTGACTTAGATGGGAAAACTATTACTCTGGCAAGTTTGGAGATAACAACCGGCAATCGTGATTATATTCATACTACTATAATTGATGGTAATCAGACTGGATGCTGTGTTGCAGTACATAACGGGGAGGGAGAAGGAACTACAATCCAGGGATTTACTTTAACTAATGGGATAGGTTTTCTGGATGGGACAAGAAGGTATGGAGGTGGCATTTATATTTCCCTTTCTGTTGTATCTATTGTTAACAACATTATTGAAAATAATGTTGCCAGAATTGGAGGGGGAATTCAAGCGGGTCAAAGTATAGTAAGTTTTGCTGGCACAATAATCAGATTTAATCAAGCATCAAAATGGGGAGGGGGATTGGCAAGTTGGGGATTATATTTTCCACTAAATTTTTCATATTCAAACAGATGCAATATATATGATAATTTTGCCCCGATAGGTTTAGATTTTCATAATTCCTTGGGCACAGGAGTAAGCACGGATGTAATAGTAGATACTTTCACAGTATCAGATCCTTTTGGATATGAATTGTATCAGGGGGACAGCAGTTATATTCAGAATTATGATGATATGGAATTTGATGTACTTCATTATAAATATGAAAGAGTGGGAGCTGACCTTTATGTTTCACCTGAAGGTGATGACTGTAATAGTGGATTGAGTTTTGATGAACCTTTGCAGACAATCAGTCATGCTATGCAGATCATTAGTGCTGATGCCGAAAATCCGAGGACTATTTTTTTAGATGAAGGGGTTTATAATTGCCAGGACAATAACCAGAAATTCCCTATACTTATGAAAAGTTACGTATCGATAGTGGGAGAATCAGACGAAACAACGATTATTGATCTGCAAGATAACCATAGTGGCTTTATGTTGGATATTAATACCTTACCAGTATATGAAATCAGGAATATGCAAATTATCAATGGTAGTGCTGAAATCTCAAGTTTTCCAAATTATATATTAATTTATATAATAAATCCTTTAAGTACCAGTGAACCTGTATTATTTGAGAATATTATACTCAGGAATAATGATTACAACTGGCTGGCATCAATAGGAAGAACCCACCTGACTTTAAGAAACGTTCAGCTAATAGATAATTCAAGCAATGGAGATACAGCAACATCAGCGGTTTACTATTCAAATTTTTTAACATCACAAGCTCCATCCTGTTCCTTTACTGTGGAAAATTGTAAGGTTTCCGGTAACCAGCCAAGCCATTTTCTGATATCCAGCAGTCAGGCTGTTGATTTTGACAACCTGCAAGCAAATATTGTCAGCTCAGAATTCAGCAGCAATACTTATTATAATAATGGAAGCTTAACCTATCCGGTTACTTTTGCGATAGTAGGAAGAGAAAAGATGACAATGAATATCGTGAACTGCACCTTTGCCAATAATGAACTGACAGGATCATATATAGCCAGTGCGCCAGTTTCCATAGAGTCCGGTGTGAGAGCAGAGATCATGAACAGCATATTTT
>JAVCDJ010000237.1 GCA_030765845.1 Candidatus Stygibacter australis | reverse complement strand
TGCTGATTTTTGTCTTCTTTTCTATATTTCTTCTTCTTAGGATTCGAAGCAAGAGTCCTCTTGATGTTTTTGGAAATTGCGGCTTCTTCAAGCTCAGTAGGTACAATTTTGCTTTTACGGGTACCCTGCTTAAAGTTTCTGATCTTTGCCTTAAGATGTTTATCTTTTTGTCCAAAATTCTCTTTTTTCTTTTTCGGTTCCTTCTTAACTATTTCACGGTTTGTAGCAGCAATATCACTTGAAGTATCTGTACCCGGTTTTGCCCCTGGTCTTGGTCTTCCTCCAGGTCTTTGTGGACGGTCACCAGGTCTCGAAGGACGTTCACCGGGTCTCGAAGGACGATCACCAGGTCTCGAAGGACGGTCACCAGGTCTGGGTGGACGGGCATTATATCCGCCGCTTCTATCTCCAGTATTCCTCGGTGTATAGGTAGAAGTTCCGCGTCTATCAGTTGATTGACGATTATCATTATATCTTCTGGTATCTTGTCCTCTGTTTTGAGAAGTTTGCTGAGGACGACCCCGATTATCTCCACCCCTGGTATCTGCAGGTTTGCTAGTGGATCGAGGCATTGTCCGTTCTGGAGCCGAAGAACCAGTTCTGCGTGGTGGACGTTGTCTTTGTGTTTCCTGAGGTTTGGAATCTGTTGTTTTCTTAGGTTCCTTTTTGGTTGGATGCTCAACCCATTGAGCAGGTGTTTCTTCTCTTTCTCTGGTTCGTGGAGGTGTAGGCTTTGCCTGAGGACGCATTTGAACCAGTTTGCTTTCATTGCGATTACGGGTTTGCACAATCTTTTCCTGATAATTTCTTCTATCAAGTTCTCGTTGGCGAACTGCCGCTTTTTCTGCATTAAACCTGGCTCGTATCTTCAGTTCTATATCGTCTTCTACCTTACTCATCGGGCTCTTAATATCCACACCCATATCCTTAAGGTGCTTCATCAAGGCAGATGATGAAATCTTAAATTCTTTTGCTAATTCTCTTACCCTGATTGCCATCAAACCTCCCAGTTTGTTTCATTCTCAGTTCTTTTTGCCAGTTTCTTCACAATTCCACTGGCAAAATTCCGGTCACTTATTGATAAAATTCCTGTCTCTCGCCGATTAAACAATCTTCCCAGCTTCAATTTTGTGCTGTAGCAATACGTCGGAATTCCCTTTTCTTCACATTTACTTAAAATCTTTTGCCTGGAGTTAGCTGCCAGGTCTTCACTATATATGATCATAAATATTTTTTTCCTGGATAGAAGTCGGAGCGTGGCATCAATACCGCACACCAGCTTTCCAGCTTTCATACAAAGCTGCAAGAGGCTGTCTATGCCTTTTTCTGTTTCCGTTTCCGATACCTTTGTACCCATTTTTCTATTTTCTCCACACATTCTTTTGCTTCGCAGCAGTAATATCCTCTGCCAGATAAAACCCTGTGGGGGTCAATCACATATTTGCCCTTGAGCAGCACCAAACGAAGTAATTTTCCCTGATCAGTTTTCTGACGGCAGATCACACACGTCCGTTGAGGTATATGACCCGCATGAGATGCTTGATTGGGCATTAGAAATACTCTGCTGACTCCTTCAATTTCTGGGCTGTTTTCTTGCCTAAACCTTCAAGATTGCATAATTCATCTACGCTGGCTTCAAAAACATCCTGCACTGAAGTATAGCCATATCTCTTTAATATTTCTGCCAGCTTTGAGGTTACTCCATCAAGATCACTGATGTGACTCGTTACGCGTCGTTCCTCTGCTATCTTGTCCTCAAATTCTGACTCTGTATAAATATCTAATTTAAAATCTGTAAGCTTTGCTGCCAGCTTCACGTTCTTGCCTTTCTTGCCAATTGCTTGATTCTTATTCTTGATATCTACTATCACTCTGGCAAATTTCCCGCGGTCAGCAAGGTAAACCCTTTCCACCAGATCAGGTCCTATCGCATTTGCTACAAGCTGCTCCGGTGAATTATCCCAGATTACTATATCAACCAGTTCATCATTTAGTTCCTTGCGGATAATATCAATCCTCACACCCTTTGGTCCCAGGCAGGCAGCGGTCGGATCGATTGCCTTATTGATTGCTTCCACGGCAACTTTAGTCTTGATCCCTGGTTCACGCACTATCTTTTTGATCACTATTTCCTGAGTGGAAATTTCTGGAATTTCCATTTCAAATAGCTTCATCACAAATTCCGGTGAGGTGCGTGAGAGAATGATCATGGAATCTGTCTTGCGTTTACGAATATCTATCACATAAGCCCGGATCATATCACCCGGTTTATAATATTCTTCATCAATCTGTTCATCTGGTGGTAATAATGCTTCCGCATAACCAATATCAACTGAATATCCATTATAATCAGATTTTGTCACTTTTCCCATGACGATCTGGTTCTTTTGACGCTCAAAATCACCTCGAATCCTGTCTTCTTCCAATGCCTTCATCCGTTCCAGTATCGAACGCCGGATAGTCTTGATCATTTTTGGCTCAAAATCTATAAGACTCAATTTGGCGGTTATTTTATCACCTAATTCCAGATGCTGATTACGTTCCTGAGCTTCTTCCAGACTGATCTCACCCAGATTCATATCCCGCTCTACCACTATCCTTACAAATCTGATTTCGATGATACCGGTTTTGAAATCAGTGATCACTTCCAGCTCATTTTCAGAAGTCAGCTTCTTGGATACTGCACCATCGATACTTTCTTTGATGATCTCTTCTATCTCTTCCAGTCCCAGCTGTTTCAGATTAGCTAATGCCGCTAATGAACCCATCAAATTCGTACTCATTCTTTCTCCTTCTTCAGATCCGCTTTGCCAGTCTTCAAGTCCTGTTTATAATCAAATAAGGTTTTTGCCTTTTTGATCCTGCTCAATAATACTTCTAATTCTTCGCCATCTTCAAGTAATAATGTGATCCTGTTCTGGTTAACTTCCACAAGTTTCCCCTCTATAAGATCATTTTTCCCTTCTCCATGCACTGTCAGGCTTACCTGCTCATTGATGGCACTCACAAAGTGACTCTTTTTCTTCAAGTCCCGCTCCAAACCAGGAGACGATACTTCCAGAAAATATCTGCCTTCAATCAAATCCTCTTCTTCAAGCTGATGCGCGATCTTTTTGCTGATCTTCTGGCAGGCACTAACCTTCACACCACCCAGACTGGTGACATAGACCAGCAGCAGCTTTCCATGATCTGTAGGCTTAAACTCCAGATCATATAATGCCACTCCCTGTGCCGCACACGCTTCCTTAACAATACTTTCAATTTTTTCCTGCATAGCCTGCCCTATTATATAACGAAACCACTGTCAGGAAGTGGTTTGATTCTCTATGTTTACATCCAATAACTGCATCTGCTTTCTACAGCTATAATATATCAAATTCCAAAAATCATTAATTTTATCGCTCGATTTCTGTCAATAAATTTAATCACTAACGTAGATTAGCTATTCTTTTTAGTTATTTATTTCTCCCCCTTTATTTGAATGATCTAATCCTACCATTTCCATCCTTTATTATCCCACTAATCTCTTCTCCATGAATCTGTAAGATAACCAGTGAGGGATTCTTGTGAGAATAAGGGTAATTACCAGTTAAAAACAGGCATTCCCCTATTTTAGTTAACAATTTTATATAATAAATCGCAGATAATAAAAGATTTACAGGTGACTATATTTTGCGATTCTTTTTAACCCTGAAAGGGTGTTACTATGAATAGCCATGGGTGAAACACATGGGACAAATGAACGCAACTGATCCCTACCCCTTCCCGCTTTCGGCAAAGCGGGAAGGGGTGGGGCTTTAGATATCTTTTCAAGCCATGGGTTAAAACCCATGGATAATAGGCTTCGCCGTAGTTCAACCCTTTCAGAGTTTTTTTATCAACCGGATGATATCCAAATTTCGGGGAGATGAGTAATTAAGTTAAAAATTCTTGACAGCAAAATGTCGGTTAAAACTAATGTCTTTCACTTGTCGGGGCGTAGCGCAGTCCGGTTAGCGCACTGGTTTTGGGAACCAGGGGTCGGAGGTTCGAATCCTCTCGCCCCGACCAGATTTTTTATAAGTGGTAATTATCAGATATGGGCGTTTAGCTCAGTTGGGAGAGCGCCTGCCTTACAAGCAGGATGTCGGGGGTTCAAGTCCCTCAACGCCCACCATATCTGCCTATAAAACAGGGCGTTTAGCTCAGTTGGGAGAGCGCCTGCCTTACAAGCAGGATGTCGGGGGTTCAAGTCCCTCAACGCCCACCATAATTTTAGCCGTTGCTTGCAGCGGCTTTTTTTTATAGCCAGCTAAGTGATGATTAAATCCTTTTACTATAATATATGTAAAATCAATTTGGCTTCTGGCAGATGAAAAACTATTGGAAGAGAGAGTAAAAACAGATAAGGACTTTTATTTAGGTGCTTCAGATGAAGGGAAAATGATAACACACTATCTGCAAAGAAGTTTTCATATTAACAAAGAAATTGAGAATTTTCCAAAGTAAACAAAATTGATGTAATTAAAATTAGTAAAGGTGAGAGTTCAGAATTTATTCTAAAAAAATGTTTAAAATAGTTAGAATTGAGAAGGTAAATAATAATGAAAAACATTTAACAAATTCTAATAAGATTCTTTTCAGAAGTTTATTATACTCTTTATCAGATTATTACATATCTATAGAAGCAATTTAGAATGTTAAATTGTTGGCAAAAAGATAGAGATGATTGTAGTGAGTTTTGTCAACTATTATTTATACTGGCATCCCCCAGTTTTTCATCTGAATTTTATCCTCAACTCTCCAGAATAATTTATAAATAATCAGTTCCTTAAAAATGATTGTTTCTCTACTCCCATTAAGATATCTGATCGTGTATAGGCAGGAATAACCTTCCTTTTTTTTAAGTAAATTGCATATCTCAGCCGCACAGGCAAAATTGCTCCGGAAAATTTTCTGGATTGCCTCAAAATCCCCACTGTATGCCTTAAAGAAGCATACTGGCAGCATACTGGTAACAAAGGGGCAGTCTATAGGTAGTGCAAGGCTGAACGGCATGACACATAGATGTTATGCCGTTCAGCCTTGCCTTGCTTACTTCTTGCCCCTATATTGCCAGAAGGTTAAAAGTAAGTTAGCATAATGGGTTCTTTTATTATGGAAAAACTATCAATTGCATTTTAAATTGGTACAGTTTTGGCACTCGTAACTGGTACAGATTTTCAGTTAATTTTGCCCTTCATTCTATAATTGTCACCAGCCATAACTACCGGTTTAGCATGATGAATTAAACGATCCAATATCACCGTTGCTATTACTTGATCTCCAAATGTACCGCCCCATTCTTTTAATAATATATTTGATTACTTTTGTAAAAGAGTTTATACTTTTGGACTTACTTATAAAGGAAAATTGAAAATTAAGTTTTATGAAAATATTTTAATTCGTTTCCAGGCAACAAGAAGACCCATTATCTGAGGACGAAGAAGAGGACTTCTTATTACTTACATTCAACGCCAACTTTACCTGCTCATAAATCAGAGCGTTTCGTTCAGTTGGGAGAGCGCTTGCCTTACAAGCAAGATGTCAGGAGTTCAAGTCCCTCAATGCCCACCATAATTTTAGCCGTTGCTTGCAGCGGCTTTTTTTTATTGACAAATATCACCATATTATTTTTGATTACATATATTTTAATTCATGAAAATATATGATATATATATCAGTGATTATACGGGAGTTAAAGTTTACATACTACTGAAACATATATATATTACTAAAGAAGGTATCAAAAAACTTAAGGATTATTTTGATGAATTAGACTTTGAAGAATGATGGATTTATTAAAAAAGCATAGAATTTTAGCTTATTGTACAATGGGAGTATTACCTGTAGATGGATATGTACAATAATAAAATTGAAGTGAGTAAATTGTTATACTCACATTAAGGAGTAAGGATGAAATTTAGGGATGTTATAAAAAATAAGCCTTACTGGCATCGTTTGGAGCTTATTATTGAAGATGGTAAAAACTCTTGGTTAAGAGAATTAGGTAAAAATGATTTTATTCATTCGCAAAATATTGAAAAGATCCTTGATAATCTTGTGCCTGACGATATAAAAGTCAATCAACAATTATTCGATCCAGGTGAAATTTATTTATTACTAGCTTCCGTATACTTACATGACATAGGAAGAAGAAAATCAACATTACATCATGAAATAGAGAGTTTTAATGAAATTAAAAAGAATTATCGCATTTATAATTTAAGTAATAGGTTTGAAGCAAATGCAATTGCACAGATTTGTGCTGCACATGCATCAGAAGATGTTTGGCCTATTAGTAAATGTGACAATAACTATGGAATTGTAGAACTCAGTGAAACAGGAAAACCGTTTAATTTACAAAAGCTTGGAGCATTATTGAGAATAGGAGACGAGCTTGAAAATACATATGCGAGAGTAAACGGGATCACAAGTGAAGCTAATTCTATTAGACATATCATAAGGTTTATTAACCCAATAATAAAAAAAGGAATAATTGAATTACAAACAGAACCAAAATCTTGCGAGGAGCTTGAAATACTAAATGAAATAAGAGATTACACCGACAAAAGGCTAAATGAAGTAACACAATACCTTAGAACAATTGGTCTGGAATACTATCAGGTTTGGTTAAATATTGGGGATTTTAAGCCAACATTAGAATTAGAGAAAATTAGTGGTAATATTACAGATACTATTGAAGATATAGCATTATTAGTTCAATTAAAAGCTCAAAATGTTGACATTTTTAGAAAAATAAGTAATTGTGAAATAAGCATCTATTGCGAAAATACGCTTTTTAGTAATGTCAAAAATAAAACAGGCATATTTGTTTTAAATGAAATCACAAAGCCTATTGCATTAGAATTAAAAGGAGCTATCAACCATTTGTTAAAGCAAAAAGAATTGCATAATTCATTGATTATTACAACAACTCAAGTCTCAGAAACTATTCTTAATATATTAAATGTTGATTCAATTACAGTTTCAACTTATGATTCTTTTTTTAGAAATTTCATTTCATTCAAATTAGCATTCGAAACTCTAATAAAAAAATATGAATCACACGACATTTTTACTAATAATCTTTTCGTTGATCTAAACGCCTATACTGATTTAAATCCAAATACTTTCAATCTACATTCTTATATATCTGATTGGCAACATATTAAACAATCAGTTCATTTAACTCTTCTTGGTGAATTTGGCTCTGGCAAAACTACTTATTGTGAATATCTGAATTATACATTGATGAAAAAATATTTAGAAGGAGATCTAATTTCAAGAATACCAATTTTGATAAAATTAAAGAATTTTGGTAATTTATCTTCAATTGAATCTGCAATAACAGATCATTTTGTAAATAAACTTGGTTTAGACCTGAGCTATGAAATTTTTGACATGCTTAACAAATCTGGGAA
>JAVCDJ010000236.1 GCA_030765845.1 Candidatus Stygibacter australis | reverse complement strand
TGCTGAAGACAGATGAATTGCTGGAGCACCTCATCTGATGCAAATATATCACTGTCAGATATGCTGCCTGTTTCTATACTTGCCAAAATGATCCTGATCCTGTTTTCCAATTGAGTTTCATCTTCTTCTACAGGTAATCTTACATCTTCCCAACTAGATTCTTCATATTCCAGTTTCCGCAAGGGAATTGTCCTATATGCCTCATAGCCATCCATACCTGTTATATTACTTAACTCGCTGATTATTTTACCCAAGGCATGAGTTGCACTATCCTGAATATCGATCCTGAAACTGATATTTTCTGTTTCTGCATATTGATAACCAAATAGATCTACCTGTAGATATCGATCAGATAGTGAATAATATTCATAATCATCACCAGTAAGAATTCCCAGTCGGATATCGTTCACAGGGCGCCTTTCATACAGCACTTGCAGGATAAGTCTTCTATTACCAGCTTCATAATTATTACTAACTAATTTTATCGCCAGATTCTCAACTACTTTAGTGATCTCAGTGATCATTGCATCAGTATCCCATACCTGTCCATCTATTATAACTTCTTTCCCAGCCAGTAGATCAATCTCCACGATTGCAACGTAGAAACAGCGAAAAAAAATCCCCAGTTTATTGAGTTCCAATGCCTGCCTGCCTCGATTTATATTGAGCTTGATTTCTTCCATCTTTTGGTCATAATTCTCTTTTACAATTTCCCGGCTGATTGTCCATATCTCATGATGCTCTTTATCGATACTCCGCTCTATTTTTATGTCTGTCATCATACTGCTCAGCCAGACATTCACCATTCTCTCATATTTATCTCGATTACCATAACTTATCCGCTTTTCCAGACCTATTTCTGTTAAATACCAGCTACTGATGGATTTTGCCAGTTCATTGCGGCAAATCTCACCTGCCACTATCTCGCTTTCTGCTTCCCCAATTCCCCAAAACAGATCTTTGCGATTCTGGATAGAATTACAGTATTTTTCAAAGCTGCTCGCTGAGTATAATAGACCTGCCAAAGCGATCAGTATCAATATCAATAATACTCTTCTCATTATTCTTCCTTCATTTAGATACTGATTGCACTCTCCCAATACTCAATTCCTCTGGCAAGTAAAAAAAAGTAATTTACTCCAATAGTATCTATCCTTTTCCCTTTGAACACTATCTCTAATCTGAAAAGTTACTCATATATTCATCATGTAATATTATTCTCATTTCAGAACATCACTAAAATTCCTTGACAGTCACAATTCTTCAGAGATTGTGCAATTGTTCTGTAATTAGGAGGTGATAAATGGAGCACGTGATTTCAATTCTTCTTCTATTGGTCTTTTGTTTGGTTCTACCTCTGGATTGCCGTACGCGAAAACCAGCAGTCAGTGGCAGATGGTATCCTAGTGATCCTGTTCAGCTAAAGCAGGACATCCGTGGTTATCTGGCACAAGTGGAACTGACTCCTGCTCAACAGAAGATCATTCCTATAGGAATGATGGTTCCACATGCAGGTTATATGTTCAGTGCCCCAGTGGCAGCCTGGAGCTATAAACTCCTCGAGGGCAAAGAATATGACACTGTTATCCTACTTGGATCCAGTCATCATTATGCTTCAGGAATTGTAAGTGTATATGATGGCGAAGATATGGAAACTCCCCTGGGCAATATTCCTGTTGATACGGAATTAGCAAAGCAGATCATATCTTCTCATAATAACATTAAATGTGATGAAAAAGTACATTTCAGTGAACACAGCAATGAGGCTCAATTACCATTCTTGCAGTATCTGCTGCAGGATTTTAATATCGTCAGTATATTAACCTCTACAAATGATAAAATACTATTAGCAGAAACTGCAGATATCATCTACCAAAAGGTAAAAGAAAGCGGGAAAAAGGTGCTTTTTATTAATAGTACTGATATGTCTCATTTTCACCCATATGAAGAGGCAAACAGGATTGATAGTAAGACCACTGACCTGATCCTGGCAGAAAATTGGACTGAGCTTGAACGTAATATCACCTGTCGGGAATGTGAATTATGTGGTTATCATGCCTTCACCATTTTTCAACAGATCATGCAGAAACTTGAAAGCGGTAAACCTCAATTATTGCATTATGCCAATTCAGGAGATACCCATCCAGAATATGGTACAGAGGAAGTTGTAGGCTATAGTGCCCTGGTTTTTCCCAAAGCGCAGACTGATTCAATAGTAAATACGCCTGAATCTCTGTCAGCAGCTGATAAGACATGGCTTTTACAGCTTGCCAGAAATTCTATTATTGATAGTCTTGAAAATAGTGATTCTGCTATCCCCATTCCCAAGAACCCGAAATTAACTGAAGATCGAGCAGTATTTGTAACTTTACACAAACACGGTGATCTCCGGGGCTGCATAGGACACATGATCGCCCGTGATGAGCTTTATAAAGCTATATGGGAAATGGCAAAATCAGCAGCATTTGCTGATCCACGATTTGCTCCAGTATCTCGAAGAGAACTCGAAAATATTATAATTGAGATCTCAATTCTCACCCCCATGAAAAAAATAGAATCTCTGGATGATATCGTCATGGGTAGAGATGGAGTAATGGTACAGCAAGGATATCACAGCGGAGTATTTTTACCTCAAGTTGCCAGAGAAACAGGTTGGGATAAAGTAACATTCCTGCAACACCTTTGCCATTCTAAAGCCATGCTCCCACCCGATGCTTTTCTTGATCCCTTAACTGATATATTTATTTTTCAAGTAGAAGAATTTAGCGAATAGGAAGTAATATGAATGAAGATTACGTTACTGTATTGAAAACTTATAACCTGGGAACTATTGCCATAGCCAAATCATTATTGAGCGATGCTGAGATTGATTTTACGGTTAAGAATGAAAATTTTGGTTCTATATATAATGGATTCTATTCTGTTTCCGGATTTATAGAAATTCAGGTGAGACAGCCTGATGCTGAAACTGCCCTGGAAATGCTGGAAGAATTACAGCAGGATTCTGATGAGCCTGATGATGATCAGGAAGAAGAGGATATCTCGCAGGAAGTAAATGATCAATGAAAATCTCCGCTTTCTAAGGAAGGCAATCACTCTTCCCCGTACCTGGAATGTAATAAAGGTCTATGCCGGATATTTTTTATCTCTACTCACCAGAAAACCTTATATCTGGGGTAACCCTCCGGTAATTATGATCGAGCCTACCAATATCTGCAATCTGCAATGCCCTCTTTGCCCCTCAGGTAATGGGACTCTTAAACGGGCGAAAGGTTATATGAACCTGGCAACTTTTCAGAATATCGTTGATCAGGTTCATGAAAAAAGCTTTATGATCGTGCTTTGGAATCAGGGAGAACCACTTCTTAATAAAGAAATTCTCCAGATGATCAGATATGCTTCTGATAAAAAGATGTTCACATTGCTTTCTACTAATGGAAACATCAAACCTGATACCAACTCACTTGTAGAAAGCGGACTGGACTCCCTGATCATTTCTCTGGATGGAGCAACTCAGGAGACCTACAATAAATACCGGATAAATGGAACACTTTCTAACGTGTTGGATTTTGCCCGATCTATCGTGAAATCACGCCAGATACTCAAAAAGAAGAATCCTCTGCTGCGCTGGCAATTTCTGGTAATGAAGCACAATGAACATGAAATTGAAATGATCAGGAAAATGGCAGAAAAGATTCAGGTAGATAATCTGGAATTAAAAACCGTCCAGATATATTCTAAGGAAGATATTGATAAATTCCTCCCTCAAAATCCTCGCTATAGACGCTATAAAATTCAGGGTGACAATTTTGAGCTTAAGGCTGGAATACCAAATCGTTGCCGTCGCATCTGGGTAAATGCCGTTATCAACTGGAATGGTGAAATGTCAGTCTGCTGTTTTGATAAAGATATTGATTATGCTCTGGGAAACATCAATGATATATCTCTAATCACTCTCTGGAAGGGAAATGCGTTTCAAAAGTTCAGGACACAAATACTCCTTAACCGTAAAATCTATCCCATGTGTATTAATTGCGGTGAAAGCGTTAAAATGAGAGTAAAACAAACCAGAGTGAATTAAGCTCCCTATCTATCCTTTTTCAAGCCATATCTTAAGATATCAATGATTTTACCTTTGATATCTTCCAACGAAAAGGGCTTTTCCTGGACTACCCACTCCGTTATTACAAAATTTACTGTACCAAAGATAATATAACTCAAGGTTACTGGATCAATATCCCTGATTGAACCTTCTTCAATGGCTTCAGTACAGATACTTTGCAGATAAGTAAGATAATGACGTAATGGCTTGAAATCAGGATATTTATTGTAAAAGTCCTTGCTTTGACGCAGCTCTACTGCTAAAAATCTTACTACTTTAGGATCTTCTGTAAAAAGTGTGATATGCTCCTCAGCAAAACTGAATAACTTGTCATATCCACTTTTCTCATTACTTATCCGTTTCTCAATTGCATCTAATCTGCTTTCAAATAAATTCTCTACAGCCTTGATCAGCAGATCATCCTTATTTTTAAAATAGAGATAGGTTGTTCCGTCAGCCACCCCGGCTTCTTCTGCTATCTCCTTTATTTTTGCCCCATGAAAACCTTTTTCAGAAAATATCTTGATCGCAGCTTCCAGTAATGCTTTACGTTTTTTTTCCTGCTTGTTGATCACTCTTTTTGTCTTTTGTCTTTTCATCATCAGTATTGCCTCCCGTATGCCGTCATAAATTTATTCTGATAAAATTTAGTCAAGTTTATGAATCACATTCATTTTATTCTATCTCAATTAGCTGATATTCTATACTTCCAAGTCCTGTTTCCAAGGCATATTCAAGCTGATGATTACCACTCACTCCAGAATAACGGGCAAAAGTATCTTTTTCTTTCATGTGATCATTCACAAGATCAAGTGAAGCTTTATCTGCAGCCAACATATCAGTGGATGCTACAATTCCGATCTTTTCAGCAAAGGGTGGCGGTGCTCCCATATCACAATCGCAAAGCCGTGAAACTTTATCAATCACATTTATATAGATCATCTTTCGTCCTGTGGAGATCATCCTGGCATAATCCACCACTCTCTCTTGAAATACTTTCAAACTGGTACTCCCCCACGGAATGGAAAATAATCTTTGGGGACATACCCCAATACATTTTCCACAGCCGATACATAATTCTTTGGAAATTTTTACCGGCTCAAGTGTAATTGCTTTGCCAGGACATTCCTTCACGCATAAACCACAAACCACACAAGAACTGTCATTAACAATCGGAATTGTAGATGCATGCTGTGCCATCTTACCTGGAATACTCGCCATTCCCATCCCTACATTCTTGATCGCTCCACCAAAACCGGACATTATATGTCCCTTGAAATGCGAATATATAATGAAACTGTCATACCTGTCAATACCACTCGGCAGCCTTACTTCCTTAAAATGTTTTGCGTCCATAAAGGGTAATGTATATTCTCCCTCAGCATCCAGAATATCTATAGGAGCAAAATTAAAGCCATGTTCTTCTGCTACTTCCAGATGTGATGCAGTCTCTCTGCGAGGTCCCAGATATAGCACATTGGTCTCCACCAGAGATGCTTTAAGTTCTTTTGCCAGAATATGTAGCAATTGCGGATCAAGATAATTCATATTACCACGCTCCCCAAAATGGAGTTTGATCCCAATCTTGCCATAAATAGGCTCAGAAACCTTTTGATATATTTTCCAGACTGATTCTGCGTTGATCTCCTTTGTATAATACACAATAGCCATTAACTTACCTCTTATTCTTTTTTTCTTATTACTTTTCTCTCAGTTTATAGTCAAGTAATATCACTCTGCCTTAATAATAAAAACCAATAATTTCACATTTTTTTATATTTCCCATTTTTTTTATTGACAGCATAAAGAAAGTTTTAGATTAAAAATATTATAAGGGGTTTATATGGGAAAATTTAAATTAGTTATTATCGTGATTTTAAGTATCATGATCTTTTCCTGCGGGAAAGCAAAACCAAAACTTAGAATTGGCTTAAATGCTGATTATCCACCTTTCGAATTCATGCAGGATCAGGTATTAACTGGTTTGGATGTAGAAATGGCTAATAAATTGGCAGAATCCATTGGTTATGATCTGGAATTTATCAGAATGGAATTTGATGAACTGCTGCCAGCATTACTTAATAATCGTATTGATCTGGCAATATCTGCTATCACTATCAATCCGCAGCGCCAGCAGATCGTTGATTTTTCCATACCCTATTTTTCTGCTGACCAGTCATTGATCACTGTCGAAGATAGTCCCATAAAAATCGATGAGTTAACAGATATTGCTGCCTATAAAATCGGATTTCAAAATGGTACTACTGGTCAATACTTCCTCCAATTCAATCTTGTGGAAAAGGATATCCTACCCTGGGAAAATCTCACAGCTTTTGATAATAATAATCAGGCGATTTCCGCTCTGATGAATGATCAAATTGACCTTTTGATACTTGATGATTCTGCAGCAAAAGCTTTCAGTAATATTAAACCTCTTAAAATTGTTCATTTGATAAAAACTGATGATCAATATGGTATTGCCATGAGAAAGGATTATGAACTTAAAAATGATATCAATACTGCGCTCAGGCAGATTATTAATTCAAACTATTGGACTTCCCTGATTACAAAGTATTTAGGAAATTAGGAGAGATAGTAAATATATAAGCCGCTGTGATTATACAGCGGCTTTTTTATTTTAGAAATTATTTACCTAAAGTAGCTACCATTACTGCTTTGATCGTGTGCATTCTATTTTCTGCCTCATCAAAGACTACTGATTGCTCACTTTCAAATATCTCTTCACTCACTTCCATCTCAGGAACACCAAACTTCTCATTGATCTTGGCTCCCATAGTGGTGTCTGTGTTATGGAAAGCTGGCAGGCAGTGCATAAATAATGTATCTGACTTGCCTGTCATATTCATCATTGCCCTATTTACCTGGTAGGGTAATAATAGCTTAAGACGCTGTTCCCACACTTCATCTGGTTCACCCATTGATACCCACACATCAGTGTAGATAACATCTGCATCTTTCACACCCTTGGCAATATCAGAGGTTATCGTGATCTTGGCTCCGGTTTCCAAAGCTATCTCCTGACATGTGTCCACCAGGTTACCTTCAGGTTGAACTTCCTTGGGTGCTACTATCCGTATATCCATTCCCAGCTTAGCTCCACCTACTAGAAGACTGTTTCCCATATTATTCCTACCGTCACCTACATATACAAATACCATCTCATTAAATGGCTTTTTTAGATGTTCGCGTGCTGTAAGGAAATCTGCCAGGATCTGTGTAGGATGAAATTCTGTGGTTAAACCATTCCATACCGGTACTCCTGCATATTCTCCCAGTTCTTCAACTATTGACTGACCAAACCCGCGATATTCTATCCCGTCATACATCCTGCCCAAAACTCTTGCTGTATCTTTCATGGTCTCTTTATAACCTATTTGACTCCCTGAAGGTCCCAGATAAGTAACGTGCGCTCCCTGATCATGGGCTGCCACTTCAAAGGCACAACGCGTTCTGGTAGAAGCTTTTTCAAATATCAAAGCGATATTTTTCCCTTCCAGACGCGGCTGCTCTACTCCAGCATACTTGGCTTTCTTCAAATCCTGAGCCAGATCTATCAAATACTCTATTTCCTTGGGACTAAAGTCAAGCAGCTTCAGAAAATTCCTGTTTCGCAAATTAAATGCCATTTCATTCTCCTTAATCTCATATCTTAGTTGTTAAAAAATTTCTCTGCCCCCGATGGTCAAGAATTTTCCAACCCAGATTTTACCATATCTCCTCTTTCATTCGGACTTTATCATTTTTCATAATTTTATCATTACTTTATTCCGACATCTTTTATTAATACTTTCGTCTCACTTCAGAGAGTTTTCAGCAATTAGAATAATAATTTTGTTTCATTTCTATACTATAGTTTTATATTTACCATATATCCCATTATAATATATAACTATCTCTTATTCATCATCATTAAGCCAGACTCAAAGTGGAACAACAAAGCACGTACTGACATTTTTTTGTTATATTGTGCTTAGTTGTTCCACCTGTTTCACACTTGGAAGACTGAAAAAGTCAATCTGAAATAAAATTGTTATCTGGAAATTTACAAGAAAGATTGCGTTAATTGCATCGAGATTTATATAAGAAAATTTATGCTCGAAAAAAATAATTTAATGTTTGCCTGGTTTCATAATTATTGCTGTGTCCGCTATGTCTTCTTAGTCCGTTACGTCCGCTTTCTCGCTCTAAACTCAATCCGGGATAACGTCATAAGTCAATAGCTTAGTCTGGTAAAAAAAATCGGGCAGATGATTGGTCTGCCCGATTTTATTTTTTCTTAATCCAGGATTATCAGTTTTTTGTTTACTGAGAGGTTATCCTTTTGCCAACGGGCAAAATAGATACCACTGCTAACTGGTTTATCAAATTTATTATTGCCGTCCCAGGAAATCGTTGTTGCTCTTTGCTCCATTTCCAGACTGGCTATCTTTTGTCCTTTTAAATTATAGATATTCACTTCTCCCCCATCAGCACCTTCGATCGCAAAATTGATCTGGCTGCGGGAAGATTGTCTAAAGAAAGGATTAGGATATGAGATAAGTACAACACTATTTGCCGGTACTATATCATCATCATCTGCTGGTACTACTTCGGGGATGATACCAGGGCCGCCATAGAAGCCCAAATCGTTGCGAACTGCACCCAGGGAGGGATATAATGCATATCCGGGATTCTGGCTGTCTTCCAGATCATTATACTCCTCAGAAGGATCTCCGGCATCTATAGCGGGAGAATTTATCTGAAGATGCCAATCCGCTTCCAGAGCGTTATATTCTAAACCGCTGGCTGGAGTAGGATTAATAAAGAGCGGGTCTGCATAAAAATTTCCTGTTCCCGGTAAGGTTTGGGAACTTAAATTATAATCAATCCGCATATCATCAACATTTCCCAGAAATACATCAACATCATCAAGAAGGATGTTATTGATAAATTCAGGAGTGGATTCATCAACAAATATTGCCGCAATTGGTGCATCATTATACGCAATGATATTATTGATAACAACCGGAGCCGAACCGTCCCGAATAACCAGTCCACCTGCCATGCTGCCTTCGTTATTTGCTATGATATTATTACTGATAAACGGATGAGAAGCTCTCAAAGCTATACCACCTGTCATACTGGAAGAATTATTGACTATCATATTGCCGTGGATGAGTACATCATCACAACCCAGAAGATTAATGGCAGCACCCAGTGAGCCACTTGTATTACCATAGAACTTTGAATTAAGGATCTCTATGGAAGAATAACTGGCATTTATGGCACTAAGATTCGTATTGGTGATCTCAGCATATTCAATGCGGTTTTCCTGAAGCGAGTTAAGCAGCTTAATTCCTTTCCAGGTAGCATCTGAGGTGAGAATCACTGGTTCTTCAATCGTACCGGAGATATCTATTCTACCATAGACATTGATCTTTTTATTATAATCTATGATGATCTCTGTCCCAGGTTCTATAACCAGTTCACCATAATAAGGGATAGAAATATCATCAACTATGTGATAGGGATTAAATTGTGGACTCCAAACACCTAACACGGTGCCTTCCACATCATCGGTACCCAACACTTCGATCATTTCTGGGAATGTTTTTTCTGACCTGCTCTCTCCGTCAGAGATCATCAGTTTTACATCATATAATCCAGGCTGTTCAAATACCCAGTAGGGACTTTCTTCATAGGAATCTATGATACCATCATTCTGGAAATCCCACTGCCACATAGAAATATTATCAACAGGAAAAGAAGCACTCTGGAAATATACTCCCAGACTTGCTGGACCCGAATTAAGATTCACCATTATTTCTGGAATTAACTGTGTAATACCGGTTTGAGCGGATTGCAGTATTTCACGAGTTTGCATATTTTGAATGATCACTACTGCTCTGAGTGAAGTGAGTTCATAATACTCGCTATAATCGAAAAGCTTATCTATAGTAACACTTGCACCTGAATCTGTTATCATGAGAGTATCATTAAAAGAACTATTAAGAACCAGAGAAGAATAATTACTGAGATCATGCCTTGTGAGAGCAAAAAAAACATTGATGCTATCAGCTGATATCGTATCTTCAAGTGAGATATCTGCTGATATCTGATAATTATCCTGACTATCTAATCCAAAATGAAGATCGATATTCCAGGGAGTTTCCTCACCTGTTAACTGATCATAAAAATCTCCGAACTGAGTTACAGCGTCATCTTCACCCTGATAGGTGAGATTTCCACCAAACACACTTAAAGGATAGGCTTCACCGCCATATAGCTGAAACCGTTCACTACCACCAGGAGAAGCGGGTTCACTCATCTGCCAGATAAGTGGAACAACATCATCATGCTCTGAGGCAAGCTGGATAAGGGCGTCACGCGCCACACTGTAATCACCACCTCAACCACTGCAGATTTCGGAATAAACTTCCCCAGTGACATGCCGTACTGCAGCTGACAGCAAAATGCTGTTTAAAAGCAGCAATGCCAGGAGCACAGTTTTTATATATTTCATTAAACCTCCATACAAAAAGCCGGGGACTTTCGTCCCCGGCTTCGTATTCTATTTATTTTTTTTCTTATTACCTTATTTCATCAGGACTACTTTCTGGAAAATATTTCCATCGCCATTATTAAACATAACGAAATATACGCCAGAAGCAAATTTTTCAGCATTCCAGGTAATCTGATGAGTTCCAGTATCAAAGTGTCTATCTGTAAGTAAATCAACCATCTGACCCTTGATATTATAGATTTCCAGACGGACATTTGCTGGTTCATAAAGAGTGAAACCGATATTAGTCTCAGGATTAAAAGGATTTGGATAAGCCTTGAGCTCAACCTGAGCAGGAACTATATCTTCGGGATCAATATCTGTAAACCCATAATCGGGGAATCCATTCCAGCCAAAAGCACCCATATCATTTTGAGTGCCGTTCAGGTCATTATAGACTTCATTTGGATCACCGGCATCAATACACTCAGAGCCTGCAGCCAGTTGCCAGTTAGCAATCATACCATCAAAATCTGAACCATAACCTTCTGATGGGGTAACAAACATAGGATCTACATCAATATTGCCTTCACCAGTGTAACCACCAGAAATACAGGAATACAATACAGTAGGAGTACTGGCAATCACAGCAAATACGTTTCCTTCGCTCTGAACAATACAGTTTACCAGGGTAGGTTGAGAATTAAAAAGCAGGAAAGCTCCATTTACACCAATATTATTGGCAATAGTATTATTTACCAGAACCGGGGCTGAATTTTGCTTGATACTGAAAGCACCGGCAGTACCGGCAGTATTATTAACAATAATATTATTGTGGACATTGGGGAAACCATTTGTCATTGAAATCCCACCAGTGAGTGAAGAACTTGTATTATTGGCAATCAGGTTCCCTGATATCTCAATATCCATAACATCGAGTAATTCTATTGCAGCTCCCAGAGCAGAACCTGTATTTTCGTGAATGAAATTATTAATAATATCACAATCAGAATTCTCTACATAAATGGCTGATTCTGTAGCACCAGAGAGTTCACACCAGGCAATGATATTTTCCTGCATACTGTCCTTAATATGAATTCCAGTCCAATCACTTTCTGTACGGAAAATAATCATGTCAGAATCACGCGCATCGGCAATTAATTGGCCTTTGACCATAAATTCCGCTTCATTCTCAAATATAATTTCAGTTCCTGGTTCTATCTCCAGCAGATCATTAGGATTGACCGTAATATCACCCGTAACCAGATATGGTCCCAGATCACTGTGCCAAACACCGGATACAACACCTTCTGCTACCGCATCTTCTGTAACAGTAATATAATCTGGAATTGTAACTTCGTCATATTCACCTTCCATTCCAATTCTGAGAGTTACATCATAAGATCCAGGAGTATCATACATGTGGTAAGGATTTTCTTCTGTGTAATCATACTCGCCATCACCATCAATATCCCATTCCCAGGATTCAATACCTGTGAGAGGATATGAAACACTTGAGAATTGAACTGCAAGAGAAGCGGGTCCAGATTGTACATTACTGCCAATACCAGCAACCAATCCGGTTAATTGAGCCTGACCAGCACCTAAAATAGCAGTATTACCACTATAAGTTTGAACCATTGCAACGGCAGTGAGATCTTCAATTTCCCAGCCAGTATTCATGGGGAAACTGTAACTGTATGAACCGGTTTCACCAATACTTGTTAAATCAAAATCTTCATTTGCATAACCAACTACGGTACAGAAATATTCTGCATTCTGATACCATCTCATGATATAAACAATCTTGTTATTAGTTGTCGTGATATCACCAGTAACCTCAACCAAAGCCTGAACCATAAGATCTCCATTGGTATCAAAACCAAGACCAGTCTGGATTTCCACAGGACTTTCAACATCAACCAACTGATTATACATATTGATATAGGAATTATACATCGTAGTTCCACCACCGCCAACTATATCTTCTGATCCACCCCATTGAGCATGAGGGATTCCACCTACACCATACATTGAACCTCTGGCGCTATAGCCGGGACTGGGCCAGGAACCGTCACCTTGCCATAGCAGGGGAATATAAAATTCTGCAGCGGGGTCATTTTCCACATCCAGCAATCCTTGCCGGGCTGATGGGCAATAACCTCACCATGTCTGGGTGAATACTTCACCCACAACCCACATCTGCGTGGCAGATAAAACGGTAAACAACATTAACATTAAAGAAATTAGGAAAAACTTTTTCATCATAACTCCTTGGATTATTTTAATAATATCATCTTGTGCTCAGAAGTTTGAACACCAGCTTTTAATTTTGCAAAATAAACTCCACCAGATAAGTCTTCTGCTTTCCAGATTATCTGATGTGAACCAGCCTGCATGAATCCACTTTCAAGTACTTCAACTTCTTCTCCACGAACATTATAGATTGTAAGTGTCACAATGGCATCTTGAGTAAGATTATATAGAAGAGTAGTTTCCGGATTGAATGGGTTGGGATAATTACCTGTAATTTCCGCAAGTGGAACGATTTCATCAGTATCAAGAGCATTTGAAGGCAATCCTTCACCAGACATATCAATAAAGAAAGTAGGATAAGCTTCCTGGGAAGTTGTGACAATCATAATATCAGAATAGGGAATTGCCTGCTGAGGAGCAAACCCAATCTCAACCTCTTGAATAGAATGAGCAGCAACATTGAACTCTGCAGGAGCAGTGAACCCTATTGGAGGGAACATCATCCCAGTTAGTTCAGAGTCACCATAATTGTATAACTGGATAGTCTGAGTAGCTGTTTCACCAACCATAACGGGTTCGAAATCTATTGATTCCACCTGCAAGGGGATAACTGCTTCTGAAACGATCACTCTACCAGCCTGTAAAATCTGATAATTGGGTGATAATGTCTGCACAAGAACATTTACAGCAACATCTTCAATATCATAACCATTAGTGTTTATTGTATGCACAAATGTCTCTGTAGCACCAATCTCAGAAAGATCAAAGTCATATTCATCATAAGATATCACTGAGCAGAAATATTCATTATTCTGGTGATTAGTTAAGATGAAGATAACTTTGTTATTAGAGGTCGCAATTTCTCCAGTAACAGTAATTTCTGCTGAAACACTTTCATAACCGGGATCGAGCAGAAGGTTTATTTCCAGGGGACTTACCCAGTTTACCATAGCATTATAGCGGGTGCGATATTGGGCAAACATTGTGCTTCCACCACCACCAACGATACTTTCTGTGCCACCCCATTGAGCGTGTGGAATACCGCCTACTCCGTAAATATTACCCCTCTGAGTATAATGAGGGCTAATATATGAACTGTCTCCCTGCCATATAAGCGGGATAAAATATGGTGCATCAGGATATTCTTCCAAATCTGCCAGCCCTGCCCGGGCTGATGGACAATAACCTCACCAAGTCTGGGTGAACACTTCGCCAACAACCCAATACTGGCTTGCTGAAAGAGCAAAACTTAATAGTAAAAATAAAGCTAAAAATAGTCTTTTCACTTAACCTCCTACTTCATCAAAATCATTTTATTTGTAATAATTTTTCCTGCTGTCTGTAATCTATATAAGTATATTCCACTAGGAAGATTCTTTCCATCAGAATCCCTTCCATCCCAGACGATACTGTAATCTCCTGCTTCCTGAAATGATTTTCCATAATTTTTAGCTACTTCACCCTTGATGTTATAAATTATCAGTTCTGATCGAGTTGCTTCTGAGAGATGATAATTTATTGTGGTTTCAGGATTAAAAGGATTAGGATAGTTCTGATCTAAAGTAACTGTAGAAACTATTTCTGCGTCTGTTGTATTTACATAATCCTCAGTTCTGAAAGTAAAATCCATCTGAATATCATCTATCCCATCTGCTGACCAGAATAATGTTATATCTTCCATTCCTGGTCCACTACTGTAATTTACCGTAAAATCAAGCTTTATCACTGTATCAGTTACAAAATTAAATGTCCAGGGGAAAATTGGAAAATGGCATAATGCATCTTCATAATCATGGCACCACATTATATGCCAGTCATCTGGTAATTCACTGGTTTCCAGGTGAATAGTAAAATCTTCAGTAATTCCTGCATTAGTTACATATAGCGTGTCTGAAACAAAATTGAGTGTCTCCCCATTATAGGCAGGACCTACCATATTGTATTCAAAGCCTGGAGCAATCTCCAGATCGGCTAAAAGTGACAATCCATAAATGAGTATAAATAAAATTATCAACCTTCTTTTCATTAAATTCTCCTTTATCTTTTTATTATTTAAAAACAAAAATAAAGTCAGCTATAAATAAGCTAACGTAAAATTTCTACAATGCAATTTTTGACCCTTGAAAATATTCAAATTTAGCACATAATTTTATGCCTTCTGCTGCTGAACTGATAATTCCTCCTGAATAACCAGCCCCTTCACCGATAGGATAAAGGTTATCAGCACCTTCACTCTCCCAGGTATCAACTTTTCTGATTATACGTACTGGCGAGGATGTTCTCGTTTCAGGAGCAAGTAATGTCCCTTCACTGGCAAAGCCCTTATAACGCTTATCCCAGTATGATAATGCTTCCTTAATTGTGCCTGTAATCGCAGGATTATAAATTTTATTGAGATCAGCGGGAATAGAATCAGGCAAAAATGTAGTTTTCAAAGGTTTCTTACTGTATCTATTTTTAATGAAGTCTTCCGCTTTTTGAGCCGGTGCAAGATAACTTTCAGATAATTTAAAGCATTTTTGCTCGATCATCTCCTGAAATCTTACTCCCGCTAGAGCATCACTACTCTCCGAAGTAACATTTATTGATGTCACAATCGCTGCATTGGAATATTTCCCTTTCCGCTTCGACCAGCTCATCCCGTTTGTAACCACTCCTTTAGCATTACTGGAAGCATTAACAACTATCCCACCTGGGCACATACAAAAAGAATACACGCTTCCTTCTTTCAACTGAACTTTGATCCTGTATTCTCCAGCACCAGTAAGAGAGGTATCAGTTTTATCTCCATAAAAAAGAGCATTAATAAATTCCTGCTCATGCTCAATTCTGAATCCTACAGCTAAAGACCTGTTTTGCAAAGGTATTATACCCGTCAACATTTTAAATAAGTCCCGAGCAGAGTTTCCTGGTGCCAGAATTACTATTTCTGGATCCAGTTTTTCACCATTAATAAAAACGCCTGAAACTTTCCCATTTTTGATTGTTATTCTTTCCAATTTATGCTTCCAGAAAAATCTGCAGCCATTTTGCTCAAGATATTCTCTGATAGAAGTTATAATTTTCTTTAGTTTATCTGTTCCAAGATGCGGATGAGAATTGATCAGAATATCAGGATCAGCTCCAAACTTTATGAGATATTTATATACCTGAGTAGTATAAAAGTCCTGATTGCGTGAAGTCAGCTTTCCATCTGAATATGTACCTGCCCCACCTTCACCGTTCTGGATATTGCTCTCAGTATCCAATATCCCCTTTTGCCAGAATTGCTTAACTTTTTCATCTCTCTCAGGAATTGGTTCACCCTGATCATATAATAAAGGTTTATAACCCTTTTCCACAAGGATCAAAGCAGCAAATAAGCCTGCAGGACCAGCACCAATGATAACAGGTTGAATATCATGCAGTTTAATATTCGGGTTAATATATGCTAATTTCTCTTTATATTCCAGCAGATCAGGATTTTGAGGAAATTTGCCTGAAATTTCCACAAGAGCATTATACTGCCAGACCAGATGATTTCGCCTGCGAGCATCAAGTGACCTTCTGGTTACTTCCCAGGAAACAAGCTTCTGGCTTGCCAGATTTAATTTCTGGCAAATCACCTTTTCAAGATCCTGGCTTTGATCTATTGGTATAGCAATATTTCTCAGCAACTTCATATTATTTCAGTAATAACACCTTTTCAGCTTTATTTATATTATCGCTTTTCAGCTTAATGAAATAGATCCCACTTGGTAAATCTTCCGCATTCCAGATATATTTATGCTCTCCTGCGATCTGAAGATCGTTAAATAGTACAGCAACTTTTTGGCCTTTCAGATTATAAGCAGTCAATTCCACATTAGAATCTGAACTGAGATTATAGGAAATATTCAAACTGGGATTAAAGGGATTAGGATATGTGCTCATTCTATCCATGGCAGTAATATTATCCTGATCATCGGCAGATTGAGGTATTACGGTTAATAACACTGGCACTATTGTTTCAAGTCTATCATCGTAAATTACTATGTTACAAAAGTATTCACCTGGCGTTAACCTCTTTGCATCAAATTGCATTTCAATTACACTAAAAGAACCGGCTGGAATATTTTCATGAATATCTTTAAGATATATCCAGGATAAGGGATTGAATAGATTGATACTGCCAGTAGCTTCATGAGGAGCTGCTCCATAACCATCTCCAGCTATCCGCCAAGCAACGATAATTGAATCAAGATCAGCATATTCAATTTCTCCTTCAACCTGACAAGAAGCTGATTCTCCACCATGCATATATCCCCAGCCATTCTGAGAAATTCCAATCCATATAACATCAGCACCATCACCCAACTCGCTTTCAGTTTCCATATTACCACCTGAAGCTCCTGTAAATGCAGAAACATCATTGATCTCTACATCATCCGGGAAATCAAGCTCTATCTCACTTACCCATTCGTTATCAACACTATAATTATGTGCTACAAAATTCCATATTATATTTCCACCAGGCAAGAATTCTTCTGTTGAGCATTCCACATAGCAATCTTCTACGTTACGAGTCTCCTCTGCTTCCAGTCCAAGATTGATTTCAACAGATTCTTCCAGGTAGTTACTGATGACCAGGTCAAATTGAGCGCTGTCTCCTTCTACTAATTCATATTGGATCTCTATAGGTGACATCCATAATCCATTGGGCGCATAACTGGAAAACCAGAGCTCATAACACCATGTTTCTTCATCACTGGTGAAAATCAGTTCTGCACTGAAAGGATGAGCAAATTCTATATCTTCAGAAACTTCAAAACATAGAGCATCTTCAATGAATATACTCTCTTGTGTCTGCATATCTCCTATTTCTTCGTTATTATCAATAAGTTCAATCCAATCGTCTTCCAGCAGCATTTCAAGCTGAACGTTGCTTGCCTGATCAGTACCATAATTTGTAATACTAAGATCAAGAGTGGCTGTCTCACCTGCATGGATAATGCCATCTAAACCACTGTGAAGATCAAATTCATCAAGATATACATAAGCACCTTCTGGTGGGATCATTTGGATTTCTTCTATCAAAGTTGCTTTATTAAATCCTGTGGCAGTGATAGTAAAAAATCCCGGTATCTGGGGAGCTTGAGATATATCAAGATCGACAATGCCATCTTCACCTGTATAGCCAGAAGCAGTTATTTCTCCATCTCTGGTCATACATACAAGAATATCAGGTTCTCCTGCATCGATTTCAAACGAAGGAAATCCCATAAAAATTGTCGGCATATGGCTCAGCTCTATTTCTTCCGGTATCTTGGTTCGAACCGCTAAATTAGGATCCCCAAACATATTCCAACTGCAAAATTCATCATATTCACTAGTTATTTCAATAGCATAATTTATGCAATTAAACCATAATCCACCTAAAGTCAGCTTTTCTTCTGCGCATAATAGATCTACAAATTCATCCTGACCATATTCAGGGTCTCCAATCCATTGAGATATGCTGCTGCCTAAAAAACCTATTGCCCCAATTGCTTCACCATCATCATTAGTAGCGCGCAACCAGTATTCTGAAAAACAGGTCATTGGAGCAAAATTACCTATCAGACAAGCTCCATTACTTATGAATGGCAACATACCAACATTTTCCAGATTATAAACATCACTTTCATAAAAGGGAATTGAATAATAATTCTGATCTTCACCATGTCCCAGATAATTGATCACTCCCCTGCCTTCATTTATCGCATCAGCAAGCATTTGTGTATTTGCTCCCTGACCTTCATAAATCTCATCAACCTGCAAATAACCATATTCCAGAAGATCATCTCTAATGTAACCCATATGCTCCCAGCCACCTTCATAATGCTGTCCAGCTGGTCCTCCGTTATATGCCACTCCAGCAGCTTTCTGCATCCAGTCGCCATCTACAATATCCCTTTCATAATAAACACTGCGATCTACCTGGGTTTCCACATCTTCAATTGATTGAGCACTAAACCTGCCAATCATTATATCGGCATATTGATCAGTTCCAGCCACACCCGCATAATAACCATCTCCTGCATAAGTAGAATAATTATATTTTACAGGTATCTGCTGGGCATCACCCACAAATAATACCCAGGCTAATTCATTATCTTCGGCATAATAGCTATCCAGATAGTTTTGCAGTTGAGTATTATTTGTTCCAATATCACTCATTGCCACGATTTCAGTCTCGATACCTTTTTGGATTTTCCAGTCCACATACGGTTCCATTGCTGTCATAAAATCATCATAACAGACAACCAGCAGTTTTCCCGGTACATCCATAATTTCCGGATATCGCAATGCGCTTAAATATTCATTAAAATTAATAAAATGTCTCTGATACATATTTTTATAATCTTTCACAATCTCTTCAGCATACCCGTTTCTGGTATTTATAGTTGATTCACCATCAGCAATAACTTCTACTTCCAGATGAGTATATATCCGCACTTTATGAGTTACAGGATTGTATTGCACAGGATTGATCTGCAGATCTATACCTCTAAAATCGCGCATGATATATGGTTCAGATAAATTTGCTTTAGCATCTGGGAAAAAAATATTCTGGGAATATACTTCCCCAAAAGTGTATGGGATTGAATTATAATCTTCATTAAATGATACTGGACCCTTGCTGGGAGCTAATAACATCTCAAATTCCTGATATTCCGAATCGAGAATATTCACTGTCATTTTACTGGTATTATCTATCAACAATCCTCGTCTCATTACAGGTAATTCGGGTTGACCCTTTACATTTAACCCTGGTTCAGATTCAAGATGCAATATGTTATATTCCACTCCTGATATCATCACTGACTTAGTAACCACCTTATTGATCTCATAATCCAGCAATGTTCTCTGACTATTTGATGAGAGTATTGTGACCTGATTCTCTCCCGGATTATCGATCAATAATTCTGCCCCGGATAAATTCATAATTAAAATACAAACAATAACAAATAATATTTTTTTCATATGGCCTCCTGAAATTCTTTTAATTACTATGCAATAAATATTCCAAAAAATGGAATTATTTCTTTTTTCTCTTTTCTTCACTCCGTGCATGTGCCTGCTGATATACTTTTTTGACTTCTTCGAGTGATAAATGTGTATATATTTCAGTTGTGGATAGATTCTCATGACCCAGCATCTCCTGCACTCCCCTCAGGTCTGCTCCATGCTCCAATAGGTGAGTTGCAAAGGCATGACGAATACTGTGAGGTGAGTATCCCTTTGTCTGGGCGATCAAATCCAGATAATGATCCAGTATCTCTCGAAGCTCCCTTCCCAAAAGGGGAATGCCACTTTTGGAAACAAAGAATGTCTTCTCTTTGGTATCAGGTTCAAATTCATATCGTACCTTTTGATAATATTTCAGCGCTTTCCTGCAATTGCTCCCAAAGGGGATTATTCGCTCCTTACGCCCTTTTCCCATTACTTTCACAATGCGATTACTAAAATCTATATTCCTGGTTTCCAATGAGCAAACCTCGCTTATCCTTAGTCCGCAGGAATACATGATCTCCAGGATCGCTCTATTCCGAATGCCAAATTTACTGCTGAGATCGGGAAGTTCCAGGATCTGCATCATTTCCGCTTCAGTAAAATGTCGTGGAAGTTTTTTCTCGTACTTAGGTATCTTCAAATACTGGGCGGGATCCTCATCAATAATTTTTTCTTTCAGGCAAAATATAAAAAAGTTCTTTAAGGTTGTTGCCTTTCGTGCCAGGGTTCTGTTCCTTCTACCCTGCTCCCTCAGCCAGCGTAGATAATCCCTGAGATATAGGCGTTTCATTTCTTTAAGATCAATTATCCCATCAGGAAAATATCTCACCATAAATACGCTGAACTGATGCAGATCACCTTTATAAGCGAATATTGTGTGCTCTGATGAACCTCTTGATATCAGGTATCTGATATATTTATCTGCCGCTGCCTGCATTTTCCCAGCTTAGCTCCTGCCAGTCTGTAGTAATTGCCTTACCCGCTGATTTTATCTTAAGCCTGCCATATTTACCTGATTCGCTATTTATATAATAATACCCAGTTTGCTCTTTATCTCCCATCATTGTGTTTTTCGTGGTCATATAATCGAAGTTCACCACAGCATCTATATCTATCTCTTTCACCAGGTAACTTACCACATATTTACTTAAGGAAGTAAGCATAATTATCTGATCACATCCTGATGACCTGAGTTTTTTAACCTGCTCTTTGGCAACTGCAAATACATCTGCCCTAACATCTACTCCATCTGCAAGCTGGTTCTTTACTGCCCAGTCTGGAGAATAAATACTGAATATTCCAATCCGTAAAGTGTCTACTTTGATGACAAATTTTTTAAGAGTGGTTACACTATCTGACTCAATATTTGCTGCCAGTAATCCAAAGGAAGGAAATTTCTCCTGATGATAATGCAAAAAATCATTAGGAGAAAACAACATCCCAGGTAGTTGGCTCATATACTTCAAAACCAGACTATCTGCTAATGCTGGTTTAAATAGCTCCCCGGCATATACATTAATACTCATACAGCTATCAATAGTCGCCTGCTGCAATTTATCCACTGCTTCCATGTTATCAATAGTAAACTGTGGATGAATAAAAAAATTCAAACTAATCTCATCTGCTGATAAACCAGAAATCATTACCATTAAGGCTGCTATTAATATTATCTTTCTCATTTATTCTTCTCCATCTTTTTAGCAATTTCCCGCTTTAGCCTTATATTGTCAAAGTATATTATGTTTTAAGTTTCTAACCTGAGGTTGACATTCAATCTTGCTGTTAGAATTTGGCATTATAGATTTACAGGAGTTAATATGAATAAAGATATAATTATCATTATCGGTGCCTATGGCAGCGGTAAAAGTGAGTATGCCATCAATAGCGCCTGGCAGCTCAAAAAGCACGGTAAACCTGTCACACTTGTTGATCTTGATGTGGTAAATCCCTATTTCCGCAGCAGGCAGGTCCGAGAGGAATTTGCCAGTCAGGGAATCGTGGTTATTGCTCCAGATGGTGAATATTCCCATGCGGATATGCCTATGCTCTCTCCCCGCATTATGGGTGCAGTAGAAGATTACTCCAGAATTCCTGTTCTCGATGTTGGGGGTGATCCCGCAGGTTGCCGCACTCTGGCAAGATATGTGCAGAATATCAATAAAAGAGGTTATCAACTCAAGTTAGTGATCAACACAAAAAGACCCTTCACCTCTGACCTTGATGGCATCCTCAAAATGCTCGAAGAGCTTGAATTCTCGTCACGTCTAAAAGTTACTGAACTCATCTGCAATACCAATCTCATGGAATACACTGACCAGGAAACTGTAATACAGGGCATAGAGCTTATCAAACAGGTTGCTGATGAACTTAATCTCAAATTCTCCGAATACCTGGTAATGGAAAAATACGCAGACCGTATTCCCGAAAACCTTCTCGGTAAAAATAGAGTTCTTCTCCAGTACTACCTCAACAAACCATGGGAGCCCACCAGAGTTAAAGGTGTGATCTAAATAATTCATAATCCCCACACTAAATTGCATGTACAGCGCAGGTAGCGACTCATTAACCTAAATTACCCACACTACGTTTACTGGGTTCACTGGGTTCACTCCGTTCGCAATATTATCCATAACCAGTCAGCCTAAAAAAATCGTTCACCCTTAAGCAAATCCAAATCGAATATTTCTTCAGTTCGTCTTGTTAGTTTTGTCTTGATGAGCTGTAAGCTTGCGAAGGCTATTCGTTGCTAAATTCTCTTCATTCTTACATTCCTCGACTCACGGCTCACGATTTACGACTCACGGATAAATCATTACATTTTTTCGTGTCATTTCGTGGTTTTCGTGGTAAAAATATCTTACATTACATTTTCCCAAATAAGTCAAGAGTTTTGAACGGTACTCCGGACAAGACTTTTGGACGACCATATACACCCAAATTCAATCAGTCCATGCCTCCCAGAACTCCTACCCCAAGTACGGTTCATCCCGATAAATCGGGACTTACTTACCCTCATCATACATTCCCATTACATTTTTTCGTGTCATTTCGTGGTTTTCGTGGTTCAATGTCTTACATTACATTTAATTTTACATTTTACATTTTCAATTTTCAATTTCCCCCTCTGTGTTCTCCGTGATCTCTGTGGTAAAAAAACCGTGAGTCGAGGTTCGTTAAACGTGAGACGTAATCGTGAATAGGGATTTGTGATTGGAAAATAGTTCGTTTTGTTCGTTTTGTTCGTTGCTCAATAATTCTTACATTACATTACATTATCCGTGTTAATCCGTATAATCCGCGGCATCTGTGTCCTATTCTTTTTTTTCTCGACTCACGACTCACGTCTCACGACTCATGGATAAATCATTACATTTTCCATGGCTAAAGAAATCTGACCAGATTGTAAAGATCAACAAATTCAGGGATAGATAAGGTTTCCGCTCTGCGAACCAGATCTATCTCTGTAATTTTTTCCAGTTCAGCCACCTGCTCATTACTCAAGATATATTTCAGATTATTACGCAGTGTTTTACGTCTACTCCTAAAACTGGTATCAACTACTTCCCAGAACTTCTCAGGCTCCGCCAGTTCCGGCACCTCTGCCTTAGGATATAAACTCACCACTGCAGATTCCACCTTGGGCTTTGGAAAAAATAAATGCGGTTTAACCGTAAACTCATATTTCACATCAAAATAAAACTGGGTCTTAATTGATAAAAAACTGTATTCTTTGCAACTTGGCTCTGCCCTGAGACGCTCAGCAACTTCTTTCTGGATCATGAACACCACTACAGATACATTTTCTCTGAAATTTATAGCCTTCATGATCAAGGGTGACGTGATCTGATATGGTATATTAGCCACTATCTTGATCTTCTCATCACCTCTCATCTCATCCCAGTTTACCCGTAATACATCTTTTTTCACCAGGTTTATCCTATTTCCAAATTCTGATTCCAGTAAC
The DNA here is from genome assembly GCA_030765845.1 of Candidatus Stygibacter australis. Classification (NCBI taxonomy): domain Bacteria; kingdom Pseudomonadati; phylum Candidatus Cloacimonadota; class Cloacimonadia (SeqCode); order Cloacimonadales (SeqCode); genus Candidatus Stygibacter; species Candidatus Stygibacter australis. The sequence goes on along the minus strand of JAVCDJ010000236.1, from coordinate 1,473 downwards.
GGATATAATTCCTCATCAATCTCAAAGGCTGTCACTTTATCAGTGAATTCCAGTATTTCTCTTGTTAATATCCCGCGTCCTGGTCCTATTTCCCAAACAGTTTCTCCCTTACTGATCTTGCCCAATCCCGCTATCTTAGCTGCAATATTTCTATCTTTTAGAAAATGCTGACCTAATTCCTTCTTTGCCCTGAATCCCATAAATTCTCCTTGTTGCGCAGCGTTTTAGTCCTTAGCAACTAAAATTTGCTTTAATTCCTCACTCTCATAATGATATTCTTTATTGCAGAAATGACATTGTACTACCACGTCTTCAGATTTCGCAATACTCTCTTCCAGCTCCACTTTATCAAGTAATTTCACACCATGTAAAAACTTCTCTCGTGAGCAATCACAGTAATATTTTGCTGGCTGAGTAAGCAGTATCTTGATATCCAAACCCATCAGGATAAGCTTCTCCAGTATTTCTTCTATCTTATAACCCATATCAAGCAGATCAGTGAGGTTTGGCAATTCTCTCAGATTACGTTCCAGGATATCAATCACTGAGTTCTCGGCATCAGGCATTAATTGCACCAGAAATCCTCCTGCCTGACGTATCTCACCTTCCGGCTCAATCAATACGCCCAGTCCCATGGCTGTAGGTATCTGCTCAGATTGACTGAAATAATAACTCAGATCAGTGGCGATCTCACCATTCTGCAATTCTATTGTTCCCTGATAAGGATGCCCGGAGCCCATATCTTTGATCACCGTGAGCGTGCCTTCACCCAATGCTCCACTTACATTTATTGTCCCATTTTCACTTAAGGGGAGTTCCACCTTCGGATTACTAAGATAGCATTTTACTCTGCCCTGATTATCCGAAGTCACGATTACTGTTTTCACTTCTCCACTGCCAGCCAGCTTAATGGTTAATTTCTCATCAGCTGATTTCTGATCTAGTCCCATCATCAGCGCTGCAGCCAGTAGTCTGCCTGTGAGTACACTGGTTGTTATAGATAATTCATGTATTTCCTGTGCCTTGATAGCAGTCTCCAGACAGTTCACTCCAAAGAACCGTATCTGACCGTTACCAGCCGTCCCACGTATTATTCTATCTGCCATTATCTATCCTTATAATAAATTTTATTCCACTTTTCTCTCCCCCATTTTTATGTAAAGCCCTATTTTACAAATCATAAGCTTTTTACGTATTATTTCGTCTAAAAGTAAATTTATTAATTATCAAAAAAAAGTATTGACAGCAAATTACCCTTTCCCCAGTATGACCGAGCTTTAGTTATTTAAGCAAATAATTGAAGTGCCGCAAAGCGGGGGTGTAGTTCAGTTGGTTAGAACGTCTGCCTGTCACGCAGAAGGTCGCGAGTTCGAGTCCCGTCACTCCCGCCATTTTTTTGCCTATAGCGTGGGTTGAAGGTCGTCCCGATAGTAATCGGGAAGTCCCGTCACTCCCGCCATTTTTTTGCCTATA
>JAVCDJ010000235.1 GCA_030765845.1 Candidatus Stygibacter australis | reverse complement strand
GATCGTGATCAGGTTGGCGAATATTATCAGATTCATTCCGGTTACTGCCAGTTTATTGGGTGTGATGCCATAAGTGAAAAGGCGGTAGAGTATAGCCGAAAGCGCGATCAAATTCAAGACGCAGGCAAATAGAGTGAGAAAATAAAGGACAATAAATTGGAATTTATCCTTTTTTGTCCCAGTAATATTACTAAGCGAAAATATTGTAACTGACAGCACAGTGAATAGTATAATATTGAAAACGATCAGGAATTCGCGTTCAGCATAGATGTTTTTTCCTGCCTGGGCAATGGTGATCAGATAGATGATCAGAACGATCAGGAGCACAGGATTGAATATTCTGGCGATGAGGGGAACTATTTTATTAGTGAGAGTTGGTATGCGTTCAATGGCAAAGCTGGCAATCAGAGGTGATATAATTGCTGCGTTAATATACAGATCCAGAACCATCATATCACTGAATTTGATATCCATCGATTCAAACAGACTGATAGTAATCCCCAGCAGAATAGTCCAGCAGATCATTACCAGTCCCGTAAAGAGCAGCAGGTCACCATTATAGCGCAGGAATCCTGTCCAGGCTCTGGAATCATTTGATTTACCGATATTAAATGCTAAACCGAACATAAACCAGAAGAGTATGGGGGCATGTAATAATGCCAGGATAAATGTCTGCCCTTCAGGGTATCCGCTGAGACTGTTCAGATGCAATGTCATCAAACTGTAAAAAAACAGAAATCCCAGCCAGAAGAACAGTTTACTGTTTTCTTTGCGGAGCAGTTCATAAAAAGTGATACCAGCAAAGGCTATCAATAAAAGATTTTTTATTTCAAATAATTCTTTCATCGAATCAGAAAAGCCAAATATCTGGGGAATTCGAGCCAGAAAAATAACTGCAATAAGTGATATGATGAGAGGAGTGAAATTAACTTTCTGTTCAATTGTGTCCTGTAGTCTGACTTGCCAGAAGTGGATCAGGTCAGAAGGCAAAACTTCTGAAGTTACTTTTTGAAAGGCTGATTTAAATCCATGCTTGTCCTGCCGGTAAAGTTGTTCCAGGGCTTCGGGATCATTAAGAGCTTCTTTAATTTTATTTTCCATGATCATTCCCCACTATTAAAAGAAAAGGCAGCATAATAAATTTCTTTATCCTGCTGCCTGTATTTTTTATCACATGATTTAAAATATCATTTCATTAATGATCTATATACACCTTATCCATATCCACACGATCGCTCTGGAATAAATACCATTCCTGGTTAGAAATGCCACCGCTTTCTGCCCAGCCGGCAAACTGATCATATACTTCAATTATGCTGTTTTGCTCTGCGGGGTAATGCCAGCTTTCCGGCATATTCAATGCCCAGGGTAGATTTGTGATAGAGAGATAATAACTATCCAGAGAAGGAACTGAAGCGTCATCATGAGTTCCAAATAAGTTAAGATCGGCTCTTCCAGTGGGACTATGATTGATGAGATGGATTTCATGAGATACATCGCCCTGCTGGATCATAAAAATATTAAATGGCAGCAGGAAATCCAATGCTGATAAATCCAGATGACTGGCTAAGGTCATATTACAGTAGAATTCTATCGGAGCATGAGTTGGCAGGTCCATATTTGTGTTATATGCCGCCGGCACCGGCTGACCTGTCAATGATGTGGTGTTGCTGAATAGATCAAGTATCGTATAGTTATCTTCAACCAGTGCTGGTGTGAGATTATCACTATATCCCGTGATCGTTACATCACTATAAGTAAAAGGAAATTCAATAGAAAGACCATTATTATTGCTGGCACCTACTGCTCTGAGTCGTCCTAAAACATCAATATCCTTCATCAAACCAGCGGCATTTGTTACTATTTGATAACGGAAGTCAATAACCAAATCATTAAGATCATAATCACCATAATGGGGCCATAGGTCTTCAAAAACTACCGTGGCATATTCTGTGGATGGATAATATTGAGTAAAGGCACGATCAGGATCATTTGGAAATTCATCAATAGGATCACTTACTCCATCACCATCAGTATCTGGAGGAACGTCGATAGGGGGAATATTTGTGTTATCTATACCACTTAAGGGATTAGCATTAGCTATAAAAACGGCATCATTGAAATCATGATCACAAAAACTTTCCTGGCGATTTACATCTTCAAAGCCAAGCACAAAAAGCTCATGTTCGGCATCATACAATAAAACAGTATGCTCATCATCAGGAGCACCTTCGGGATTATACTGCTTGTCACTATAAAAGCGCTGGGCAGTTTCAGAGACGTTTGCCGATCCTTCCCAGCCATTTTGGACCAGGAACCAGCCTATTACTGTCCCTGCCGTAAATGTTCCCAGATATATCTTGGAACCCGATTCCAGAGCTCCACCATAGCCGGGATATGAACAATTGGGGAATAATATAGTATGATCTAAAGAAGCAGGATCAGCAGGAGGATTCCCTACAGGATATGTATAAAAACCAAAGGCATTTCGATAACTGGCACCTTCAGCTACAAACGTTATCCAGACATCCGCATCTTCAATAATAACAAAGTTTGATTCTACTCCGTCAGCTATATATTCAGGATGAGTAGTACCCACATCTTCATGTTCAGGCAGGGAAGTGGAAATACGGGCTATAACCTCCGGTTCAATAGCAATTAAATCTATGGGAGAGGGTACCCCCTGGCTATTATAGGTAACACCAGGAAGATAAGAAAATGATCTGGTTGCAGCAGGAGGTTCATAATTTGCATCACTTCTGAATCCCTGACCGGGACCCATTTCATATCTTGCTTCTCCATTGATGATTTCCAGTTCCTGACTGCTCATAAGACCACTTACAAATAGCTTATTAACATAGGAAGGCACAATAAGCTGTCTTTCGATAATTCCAGTTTCATTTGTTACTGCCTGCATAATATGCATATTTTCGTTATCACTATTCACATAGGCGATGTCAAAAACGATACCTGCAACCGGGGCAGTATTATAATTCTGGATATTGATATACAGGTCTACATTTTGTTCTGAGGAAAAATCAAATCCATCCGGAATTTCTAATTCCTGCATACCATTTGGTGCCTTGTTAATGTCATTATCATTTGAGGTGCAGGAAACCAGCACCAGCATAGTGATAAGGAGCAAGTAAATTAATCTCTTCATTCTATTCTCCATTTTATGGGGTTTGATATATTTTTTCAGGGTCAACTCTATCTTCTAAATAGAGGAACCAGTCTTGGAAGGATTCTCCTCCGCTTTCTGCCCAGGCAGCAAAATTAAAATATGCCTCTGTGATAGTGTTTCTTTCTATGGGATACTTCCAGCTTTCGGGAAGATTCAAACCCCAGGGCAGGTTAAGGGGTGACACGTAATAGGAGCCCGTATCAGGATTACTATTATCATCATCTGTCATGAACAGATTAAAATCATGTCTGCCTGTAGGTGCATAATTCATCAAATGGATTTCATGGCTTTGTGCTCCCTGTCTTGTGATAAATGGATTAAAGGGGAAGGAGAAATCCAGGCTTTCTATATCTATCGGATCAGTTAGCGTCACCTTTGCGTTGAAGTCAACTGGATCATAATATACAGCATCAGTTTCAGTATTAAATATGGTACCTGCCGGCAGACCAGTGATCATTGAAGTTGACTGGAACAGATCAAAAATAGTGTATTCTCCATCCTGTACTAATGCCGGGAAGATATTATCGCTGCTTTCAGTTAAAGTAAGATTAGCATATTCAAATGGCAGCAGAACACTAAATCCGTTATTATAAAAAGCGCCGGCAGCTCTTAAGCTGAATTCCAGATTAAGATCCTTCACTTCATCATCTGCATTGGTTACCATCACATAACGGTAATCCAGCACCATATCATTCATGTCATAATCACCATAAAGGGGCCACATATCTTCATAAACCAGCGTTGCTGTTTGAGTGGAAGATGGATAATATACATCAAATGCCCGTTCGGGATCATCAGGGTAATCATCAAATGGGTCATTTACGCCATCATCATCAGAATCTACAGGTATATCTATTGGCGGAATTCCAGAAGTATCTATATTCTCTATAGGGTTAGCAGTTACAAAAAATACTGCATCATTGAAATCATTATCACCACCAGGTCTCACCTGATCATCAAATCCCAGTAGAAATAATTCTGTTTCTGCATCAAATAGCAGCACCTGGTGCTGGTTGTATTCTTCGTCTTCTTCGGGATTATATTGTCTGTCACTATAGAATCGTAGAGCAGTTTCATCTACATTAGTACCATAATCCCAGCCGTCCTGTACCAGGAACCAGCCCATTATTGTGCCAGCCCCAAATCTGCCTATATAAAGCTGCATCCCGGAAGCTAATCCTCCACCACTACCCGCAAGAGAAGTATTGGGAAATAGCAGGATATGCTCTAGTGAGCTCGCATCATCCGGCGCTCCTGCTTCCTGATCATAGGTATAAAAGCCTAAAGAATTTTTGTAACCCGCACCCTCTGTGATAAAGGTCACCCACACATCAGAGCTGTCTGAGATTATAAAATTTGTGGTGATCCCATCTTCCAGATACTGGGGATGAGAATTTGGTAAACTAACGCCCTCAGGCAAAGAAGTATCTACTCTCGTAAGCATCTCAGCAGTTACAGGAAACATATCATAAGGATTGGGAACCCCTTGACTATTGTATGTGATACCATCCAAAAATGTGAAATTGCGGGAAGGAGCTGGAACTGTGAAATCACCTAATATTTCTCGTCCTCCCGGAACAAAGGAATACTCTACTTCATTATTGATTATGTCCAGTTCAATGCTGTTCATAAAACCTGAAATAAACACTTTCCTCACATAAGATGGCAGGTCAAGAATAGAGTTTATCACTCCAGCAGTATTGGTCATATTTGATCTGATGAACTGATAAGTGCCATTGTTATCTACATAAGATAATCCATAAACTATCCCCGGTACGGGTTCGCCCAGGTTTGATTGGAGAGTTATATCCACTCGCACATCATTTTCCAGTGAAAATTCAAAACCATCAGGTATTTCCAGATCTGTAATGGTCTCAACATTCTCCTCGTCATCACTAAATGAACATCCTGCCATCAGCAGCAGGGAAATCATTATAAATATTAATGAAAATTTCATTATTCCTCCTATTGCATTATTATAAATTCACTTATTTTACAATATAATTCAATAATATATAAAGCAATAAATATACCAAATTATTTCTTTTTTGATTAACATAATTGCACCTTTCTGATAAATCACATTAATTATCTATAAAATATATAGTTATCTGTCAATGATTTTTTAATAATCTTAGAATAAATCTCTTTTTAGCCCTTGATTTTTTTTGTCAGGTTTCAAGAAAAATTTGCTGATGACCATTTTCAGGCAAAATTATGACCGATTCCGGCTAATATAAATAATTATAATAAGATAGTTGCGCCTACGGTTTATCAGCGTTCATATTGCAGCCGATATAGATCATAATAAAAACCTTTATTAGATATAAGTTCATCATGACTGCCAATCTCTACAATTTTACCCTTATGCAGCACGATGATCCTGTCAACATGCTTGATAGTAGAAAGCCTGTGAGCAATGATCAGCGAGGTTCGATTAGCCATAACTTTGCCAAGAGCATCCTGGATCAATATTTCAGTTTCAGTATCGATATTTGAAGTAGCTTCATCCAGAATGAAAATTGCCGGATCATAAGCTAGAACTCTTGCAAAAGCCAGCAATTGTCTTTGTCCCACAGAAAAAGTAGCTCCTCTTTCCATCACAGGTTCATCATATTTCTGGGGTAATCCCTCGATGAATCTATCCACATTGACCATCTGAGCTACCTGCTGTAAACGATCATCGGATATATCCTTATTATTCAAACTGATATTATCTCTGATTGTACCTGAAAAAAGAAATACATCCTGCTGCACTATTCCTATCTGGGAACGGATATCCGGCATAGCGAGACTGGTGATGGGTTTATCATCTATCAGAATCTCACCCTTTTGAATGGGATATAGTCTTGAAAGCAAACTCACAATAGTGGTCTTGCCAGAACCGGTATGCCCCACTAAAGCAATTTTTTCTCCTGGTTTGATCGAAAAAGAGACGTCTTTAAGTATCCAGTCCTCATCATTATATGCCATCCAGACGTTCTGGAAATCTATCTTACCTTCCAGATCAGGCTTTTCGTTAGAAAATTCAATATCTTCCTCTTCCAAAGGCTGATCCATCAGGTCAAAGATCCTCTCAGCTCCGCTCATTGCCGCCTGTAATATATTAAAACGCTCAGCAATACTGTTTATCGGATTAAAAAATCTTTCCATATATCTTAGAAATGCCATAAATATTCCCAAAGTAATGATACCCTTGAGTATCAGTCCACCACCATACCAAAGGATGATAGCCACCGATAATCTGCTGAATGACCAGATCAAAGGTCTAAAAGCAGCATAAAGATTCAGCTCATTTAAAGAAGCATCCAGAAATTTATCATTTTTATCTTTGAACTGGGTTTGCTTGCGTAATTGCAGATTAAAGAGTTTTATGATCTTCATACCCGAAATATCCTCTGAGAGTGTAGCATTGATGATAGCTGTACGTTTGCGAACTTCCCGATAAACCACTCGAACTTTATCACGGAATATTTTCAGCAGAAATATCACAATAGGCACAATGATCATGCAGACCAAAGTCAATTGCCAGGAAAGGATGAACATGGTTACAGTGATCCCGATCACAACCACAAAATCCTGAATTATCTGGATCAAGCCATTAGCCAGCATCTCATCCAGTGTCCGTACGTCATTGGTCACGCGAGTTACCAGCCTACCCACAGGATTTTTATCAAAAAAGGAAGTTGGCATTTTTTCCAGATGACCAAAGAGATCGATCCGCAGATCAAACATAGCGTGCTGGGCAGCGATATTGATAAAAAATACCTGAAAGAAGGAAGCAAACAGCTGCACGGTGATCACAATCAGATATATGATCCCAAAATGTTTGATATTTTTGATATCATCTTCACGTAACAGTGAAAGGTTTTCATTTGTAATGTCAGAGTTATGCTGAAGCTTGGTAAATGAACTTCTGAATATGGCAGATTTATCAATACTGACTTTAATAGTTTTCACACTGTCTGGTAGAACTCCTAAAGCGCTATTATTGACTAGAACTACGTCTTTCCACCAGTTTGTACTCTGCTTAAATTTATCTATCTGATCTTTGGTAAAAAACTTCTCTTTATTACCCTGATAGATCAAATACTGGTCATATTGCTCAAATTTCACTCTTGGATTATCTTTGATGATCTCATCTGCCTGCTGGCTGGAGGTGCACTCTATCAAATTACGGTCACTTACTATATATCGATCCACAATAGTTTTGGTGATCACAGGAATTATCCAGGTGCAGGATGCCAAAATGACCAATAAGATAAATGAGATAACCACATATTTCATATACGGTTTCAGATATCTTACTAATCGCTTGAAAAGGTCCCTATCATAGATCTTTCCCTGCAGATCATCGGCATTAACATCAAAATTATGGCGTGGCATTAGTCCCTGGACTCCAGTTTTTCTTGTAATTGCTGCTTTTCCCACAAATTGTAATACAATTTACCTTCCTGCAGCAATTCGCTATGTTTCCCGCTTTCCACGATTTTTCCTTCATCCAGCACGATGATCTTATCTGCATGCTGTAAAGAAGAGATTCGATGAGCGATTATTATGGTAGTTTTCCCTTTTCTTACTTTGATCAGGTTTTCCAGAAGCTGCTTCTCTGTCTGAGTATCCACTGCCGAAAGTGAGTCATCAAAAACCAGTATTTCAGCATCAGATAAGATTGCCCGGGCAATAGCTATCCGCTGCTTTTGACCTCCGGAAAGCGTTACGCCTCTCTCACCCACTTCGGTTTCATAACCTTTTTCAAAACCTAAAATCTCTTCATGCACCTGGGCAAGTTTCGCTACTCTTTCCACCTCAATATCATCTGCATCCAGTTTCCCTAAGCGGATGTTATTTGCTACTGTATCCGAAAACAAAAATATATCCTGGGGAACAGTTATGATCGTTTTACGCAATAGATCCAAAGGTATTTTATAAATCTCATGCCCACCTATGAACACAGAATTTTCCTGAGGATTATAAACTCTCGTTATCAAATCTATTAAGGTGGTTTTCCCGCAACCGGTTCTGCCTACAATCGCCAGTGTTTCTCCCTGGTTCAATTCCAGATTAACATCATCAAAAATTTCAGGTGACTCTTCAGAATATTTGAATTTCAGATTACTGAGTTTCAAACTACCTTCTACTCCCTTCAAGCTGCTATCTGTTCTTTCATCATCGATTATTGCAGGCTGAATATCAAAAATGGAATTTAGCCTCAACATGGAAGCCTTGCCACGCTGATATAGATTGATTGCCATGCCAATTGCCATTACTGGCCAGGCAAACATACCCAGATAAGTGGAAAATGCTACAAATTCACCAATCGTGATCTCACCCTGGATCACGTTTATCCCACCAAATATTATTACGATCCCCATTGAAATCCCAATTATGAATCCAAAGGATGGATGGAATATCGCTGATAATTTTACCAGTGCTATATTATTTTTTACATAATCATAAGATACTTCCGATATCTTGTCACGCTCCGCTTCTTCCTGCACAAATGCTTTGATTACACGTATCCCGGAAATACTCTCCTGCACCCTGCCGCTCATATTGGCAAATATCCGCTGCACATGCCGGAAACGATGATGTATTTTCTGACCAAAGATTGTGATCACCAATGTAAGAATGGGTAGCGGAGTCACAGCTAAAAGAGTCAATTTTAGATTGATATCAGTCATAAAGATAAAGGTCACCACCGAAAAGAAACATATCTCTACAAGGATCACAAATCCAAAACCAAACAGCATTCGCACCGCATTCAGGTCATTTATGGCATAAGCCATTAAATCTCCGGTATGAGACCGGTTATAAAAATTCTGAGATAATTTCAGTAGATGATCATAATACATCTGACGCAGATCACGGCTCAATCGCAATGATGAACCTATCAAAGCCAAGCGCCACAACCGACGCAATAATGCCATCAAAAATGATAATCCGGCAATGATCAAGGCATATTTAACCAGATTTGCGCGTACAAAACCCGGGTCAGATAATTTATCAATGGCTATCTGCAATACCTTGGGTATGTAAAGTTGAACTATATCCACCACCATCAAAAGAAATAATCCCAGCAGAATTGGCAGGGCATTCTTCTTGAGAATGGGAAATACGCGCCAGAATATCTTCATATTAAAGGATTATTTATTTTTCCAGTTTGTCTGACTGACAGTATTTTGCCACATATAAAGTTGCACAGCTTTTTGCCATGGTTCTGATCCTGCCGATATAGGCTGCGCGTTCAGTAACACTGATCACACCCCGTGCATCCAGCAGATTAAAGGTATGTGAACACTTTAGCAAATGATCATAAGCGGGAAATACAAGCTTTCTGGTTAATAATTCACCTGCTATCTGCTCATGGTCATCAAAATGCTTAAACAGGATATCTACATTGGCTGCCTTAAAATTATATTCGCTGAATTCCACTTCACGATGAAAAAATAACTCTCCATAACTCGTTGTATCATTATATTTAAGCTCTTTGAAATCATTTACATCCTGAATATAGATTGCCAGTCTTTCCAGACCATAAGTAAGTTCTACACTGATCGGAAAACACTCCAATCCGCCTACCTGCTGAAAATAGGTAAACTGACTGATTTCCATACCATCCAGCCACACTTCCCAGCCCAGCCCCCAGGCTCCCAGTGTAGGTGATTCCCAGTCATCTTCCACAAACCGGATATCATGATGTGCTGTATCGATGCCGATTGCCTCCAAACTTTCCAGGTATAGTGTCTGGATATCATCTGGTGATGGTTTTATTATTACTTGAAACTGATAATAATGCTGTAACCTGTTAGGGTTTTCACCATAACGCCCGTCTTTGGGACGACGGCACGGCTGAACATAGGCAATGGATGCGGGTTTGCTGCCCAATGCCCCAAAAAATGTCTCGGGATGAAATGTACCCGCTCCCACATTCTCATCATAAGGTTGAATAATATTACAACCCTTTTCAGCCCAGAACTGCTGTAAAGTTAATATTATATCCTGGAAATTCATTGATACCTCTTAACAACTTTTTCAAAAGATTACTTCTTTCCGGGCACCAATTTCCAGTCAAGTTTTTAAATTTATCACGCATCCCCCCGGAATAAATAAATTCATACTGCTAAGTGCATGTGCACCGCCGGGTATTCCCAGGTAAGGCGCAAATAACGACCGTTATCTCCCATTCAGTACCTCCGCTTCTTCCTCTTCTTTATTAAACATCAGGCAGGACAACCTCCAGAGAATCAGGACAAACACATAGGCGAACAACTGCAAACCAGAATAATTCATAGTTATTATTATTTCCTCTGTTTGTTTTGAAATCAAACTTTTTGATCTTCATAACTGCATTTATGCAAAAAAATGCAGATTTTCTCCGCATTATCTTCATTAATTACTTAATATCAATATTTTACGATCTATAATTCACCATCTGGTATCTCTCAGTACCTCTACAGTGGGTTCCCTGTGGCTTGATTTATGTGATTTGTGACTTGCAGACCATTATTATTACACTTGTTTGCAATTGGAAAGTGCTTTTTCTTCCAATAATTACTTCTTACCCATCGTCCCGGCAATATTATATTATACCAAGGGTGTAATTCAGGTAATTGCAATTTTAGGTTGATTTATTTTCAGGGGTTGACAAATTTTGTTTTTGAAAAAGAGTAATTCATAAATGAAGAATATAATGAGATAGATTTTTAATAAATAGATCAGGAGGTAATGTGAGACATTTACTTGATGTAGCAATGAATGCGGCAGTAAGTCTGGGTGCAGACTATGCTGATATTCGTGTTCAGAAAACCAGGCGGGAATTCATTTACCTGCGCAATTTAAGTTTAAAAAACACTTCAAACAGCTTGACTCATGGTTATGGTATCAGAGTGTTCAAAAACGGAGCCTGGGGATTTGCCCACTCCAATGTATTTACTGCAGATGCAGTGAAATCTACTGTGCGCAAAGCTTTTGAGATAGCGCAGCAAAGCGTTCGTGTGCCTTATGGCAAGGGATTGAAGCTTGCTACCGAACGGGCATATATCGATACCTACCGTACTCCGCTTACAATTGATCCATTTTGTGTTGATCTTAATGACAAAATTGATCTGATGCTGGAAGTTAATAAGACTTTATTGAATTTTGACAAGGTCAAGGTGGCAACATTTATGTTTGAAGCCCAAAAGGATGAAAAGCTCTTTGCCTCCACTCTCGGTACTAATCTCGATATTTCTACTACTTTTGTATATCCCACCTTTACTGCAAATGCCGTGGGAAATAATGATTCTCAGTCCAGGAGTTTTAATCTTGGTGGTTATGCAGGTGGCTGGGAATATGTACTTGGTTTAAATCTCCTTAATGAGGCTCCGCGTGTAGCTGAAGAAGCAATTATGAAACTGGAAGCAGAAGTTCTCACAGAAGAAAAAAAACGCGACCTGCTTTTGGATCCCATTCATCTGGGACTCACCATGCACGAATCAGTAGGTCATCCCACTGAGCTTGACCGCGTGCTGGGCTGGGAAGCTGATTTTGCCGGGATTTCATTTGCCACACCAGAAAAACTTAAAACTTATCAGTATGGCTCATCAATTGTTAACTTCCTGGGTGATAATACCTTAGAGGGCGGATTAGCTACTGCCGGTTATGATGATGATGGAGTTCCTAATCAAAAGTGGTATATTGTCAAAGACGGTATTTTAAATGAATATGGCACAACCCGAGCAACTGCACCAATTATCGGACTTGATATGTCACGAGGTTGCAACCGGGCAACTAACTACTATGATTTCCCGATCAACCGGATACCAAATCTGTATCTTGAACCAGGGAAAAAACCACTTACTCCGCAGGAACTGATATCTGACACAGAAAATGCTATCTACATAGAAGGTCAAGGCTCCTTTTCCATTGATCAGCATCGGGTAAATTTCCAGTTTGGTGGTGATCTATTCTGGGAGATCAAGAACGGCAAAAAACATAAAATGCTTAAGAAAGTTATTTATCGCAGTAATAATCCAGAATTCTGGAATAGCGTAGATGCCATTTGTGATGAGAGGTTCTTCCGCAGTTTCGGAGTTAATAATTGTGGCAAGGGACAACCGGGACAGCGTGGTAGAATGACCCATGGTGCCAGTCTCACCAGATTCCGCAATATCACAGTGGGAGGTTCAAAATGATAGACTATAAAACAATGCAGAAAGCTGCTGATTATATTAGAAAAAACTGTCAGGCACATGACTGGTCATTTTCCATCCGCAGCGCTAATCATACCCGCACAAGGTTTGCCCAGAACGGGATCACCCAGCATATTTCCGGTGATTCAGATGGGATTTCTCTTTCAGTAGCCTTTGATGCCCAAACCGGCTCAGCTTCGGTAAATGATACTTCAGAGCAGGGACTTGCCTATTTGATAGAAACCGCAGAAACTATTGCCAAACGCAATCAGCCTGACCCGGAATATGTAACTTCCGAAGCAGCAAAAGAATTACCTGTAACGGATAATTTTTCTGAAGCTACCGAAAATCTCAGTTCCGCAGATCTAGTTGATGTAGTAGAAAAATGCGTCAAAAATGCCGTGAGTAAAGATGCTAAAGTATCTGGTATGACGGAAAAGGATGCAGCTTCTTACAGTTTATATACCAAAAATGGTTTTGAAGGATTCCATAGATCTACCAGTTTTTCTCATTCCATGACCATGAAAAAAGGTGGTGTGGAAACTAAGATCAATCGCTCCATGCTGGATTATAAAGATTTTGATGTAGATAAGATAATAGCTCAATTAAATACTCAGTTTGACAGCCTGACAGATCCCAAACCCATTGAGCCTGGAAAGATTTCAGTTATTTTGCGTCCCCAGGCTGTTGCTGACTGGTTTGTATACTTATTCTGGATGCTGGATAGACGTAGTGCTGATGAAGGTGTTTCACCATATTCAGGACAATTAGGCAAAAAGTTCTTTGGTGATGATTTTACATTGAAATCTGTTCTTGATGTACCCGGACTTTCAGCTCCTCCATTTACTGGTGAAGGACTGGCTACAGAAAATATTGACTGGATAAAGAATGGTGTGATAGAGAATATGTTCACTTCCCGCTGGTATGCACAAAAGACCAATTCCAAGCCTAATAGCCCTTACAACATATTGATAGAGGGTGGAAATGCAACTGAAGCAGAAATGATGAAAATGGTACCTCGTGGTGTAATCCTTAATAATTTATGGTATATCCGCAATATAGACCGCAAAGAAGGTACTCAAACTGGACTTACCCGTGATGGAGTACTTTATTTTGAGGATGGCAAAATAGTGAGTTCAGTTAATAATTTCCGCTGGAATGAGATACTTCATGATGTCACCAGGCGCATTATAGCCTCTGGACCCAGCGAACTTATTGAAACCTGGTGCAAAGTACCAACCTTCCTGGTTAAAGATTTTAATTTCGTAGATACTACTTCGTTTTAGTAGAAAAATCTATTTCATAATGCCCGGCATTTCTCTGCCGGGCATTTTTTTTACTCTATTTAATAATAAATAATTTACTATGAAAAACTGAATATTTCTACTCCAATTACACGATGATTTAATTGACAAAGCTGGGGCATCAACAGGGATGGTTTCTAATGGAAGAAATTGAAAGAAAACATATATTAGCTGATGAAAATATCGGTAGACTGCACTGGAAGCTGGCAATCCCGGCAATGGTGGGCATGTTCGTGATGGCGATGTATAACCTGGTGGATACGATCTTTGTGGGTCGGTTCGTAGGTACAAATGCCATTGCCGCCCTTACTGTAGCCTTTCCCATGCAAATGATCGTGATGGGATTTGGGATCATGAACGGGATAGGCTCAGCAGCCTTGATCTCAATCAGTCTGGGCGAGAAAAATCCGGAAAAAGCAAACCGAATCTTCCATAATTCCCTGCTCATAGCTCTCTTTTTGGGTTTATTTTTTACTATCATCCTGCAAATATTCCTCGACAAAGTGATAATCTTGTTTGGAGCCAGTCCGGAAGTTCTACCTCTTTCACGCCAATATCTGCGGATCATTATGCTGGGTGCCACTTTTCAAATTGCAGCCATGACCGGTAATAATATCATCCGCTCTGAAGGACAGGCAAAGATCGCCATGATCTCCATGGTCTCTGGGGCAGGTCTCAATATTATTCTCGATGCTGTTTTTATTCTGGTATTCAAAATGGGCGTGAAGGGAGTAGCAATTGCTACTGTAACTGCCCAGATTTTTCAAACTGTGTATCAATATATCTATTTTAAGAGTCCCAGGAGTGCTCTACTTTATAAATTCGGGTTTCGGGAATTCAATTTTTCTATCGTAAAAAATATCGTTAAAATTGGGGTAGCATCATTCCTGAGGAATACTGCTGGTTCTTTGATGATGATCATTTTCAATAATGTTCTCAGGTTCTATGGAGGTGCACTGGCTCTGGCATCAGCCGGAGTGATGTTCCGTTTTCTGCATTTTACTTTTATGCCGGTAGTGGGAATTGCCCAGGGTATGCAGCCGATAGTAGGCTTCAATTTTGGCGCAAAACGAACTGAGAAAGTAATTGAAGCCTGGAAATTATCTTCCATTAGAGCGTCCTTCATTTCATTAACTGCCTTTGCCATTGTGATGCTTTTTCCTCGGCTTATTATAAGCATTTTTACCACTGATGCTGAATTGATAGAGATGGCAGCTCATGGTATCCGCATAATGTTTGCAGGCACTTTTGTGATAGGATTTCAGGTTGTAGGTGCTACTTTCTTTCAGGCGATCAATAAGCCCCTGCCATCTTTCATTTTATCTGTCAGCAGACAATTGCTTATACTCATCCCCCTGCTGCTGATATTACCTAAGTATATGGGCATTAATGGTGCCTGGATGGCACATCCAATTTCTGATTACTTCTCCGTAATCATCACAATATTATTTTTATGGAAACAGATCAACGCGATGAAAAAATCATCGGATATATAATTTACCAGTTCTGGAGGTTTTATGCAAAATGAGAAAATCTATATCACTCGTATCGAGCGCTTTAAAAATGAAATTGCTCAATTGAGATTTACTGATAATATTTCACTTAAGGCTGAATATATATATGATCAGGAGTATCCTATCACTTACGATAAAAACCTGGAAGATTTCTCCAGAAAAGATATTACTACCTCAGATAATAAAAATTATCATTTCCAGCCAATCAGGCAGGGAGAAGAATGGGGCAAAACCTGGGGCAGCAGCTGGTTTAAATTCACTGGCAAAATTCCCGCTGGTTGGAAAGGTAAAGAAGTGGGTGCTCTGATTGATCTGGAAGCTGAAGGCTGTCTATTCAAAGATGGTACCCCTCACCAGGGTCTCACAAATAAGATCCACTGGAACGTAACCTCTGCCAAACGCCTGATAATTATCAATCAAAAAGCAGAAGGTAATGAAGATATTAAACTTCTTGTGGAAGGTGGAGCAAATGGATTATTTGGTGCCGGACAGGAATTTTATAGATTGCAGCAGGCGGAATTATGCCTTATAGATAGCAAAGCCTGGCAGTTATATTATGATCTGGAAGTTATATCATCACTGATATCAAAACTGCCGCAACGCTCTCCCAGACGCCAGA
This sequence comes from Candidatus Stygibacter australis, assembly GCA_030765845.1. Classification (NCBI taxonomy): domain Bacteria; kingdom Pseudomonadati; phylum Candidatus Cloacimonadota; class Cloacimonadia (SeqCode); order Cloacimonadales (SeqCode); genus Candidatus Stygibacter; species Candidatus Stygibacter australis. The sequence goes on along the minus strand of JAVCDJ010000235.1, from coordinate 26,353 downwards.
AACTGATCAGGATCTCGAACGATGCCATTAATCTGTTTGAGAATGGCAAAGGCATTAAAAACAGCCTGAAGCTTACAGGAAAATTGCTGGCAATACCAGCAAACAAAAGCGCGATTAACGTTTACAGCGTAGGTCATTCACATCTCGATCTCGGCTGGCTCTGGCCCGTACGTGAAACCAGACGTAAAGCAGGACGCACCTTTGCAACAGCGCTGAGAATGATGGAAGAATATCCTGAATATGTATTCGGCTCTTCACAACCCCAGCTTTATGAATGGGTCAAAGAAGATTATCCCAAATTATATCAGGAAATAAAAAATAGAATTTCTGAAGGCAGGTGGGAATGCCAGGGTGCCATGTGGGTGGAACCTGATATGAACCTGATAGGTGGAGAAGCCATGGTGCGGCAGTGTCTTTATGGCAAGAAATTCTGGAAAGAAGAATTTGACCAGGATGTTAATAATCTCTGGCTGCCTGATGTATTTGGATATTCTGCTGCCTTGCCGCAAATCCTCAAAAAATGCGGAGTTGATTACTTTATGACCCAGAAGATATCCTGGAATGAAACTAATATCTTTCCCCATCACTCCTTCTATTGGGAAGGAATAGACGGGACAAAGATCGCCACTCATTTCCTGCCCACAAATGATTATAACTGCTCAAATCTCCCTAAGCAGCTCCTGGAAAGCGAAGAACGCTTTGCTCAAAGTGATGTGGCTGATGAATTCCTTAATCTTTATGGCATTGGAGATGGCGGTGGTGGACCCGGCAGAATTCATATTGAGCTTGGTAAGCGTCAGCAAAACACCGAAGGTGCAGTGAATTTTATATTTTCTACTGCAGAAGATTTCTTTAAAAGAATGGGTAGGATACCTGCCTCCAGATTACCCCTCTGGAAAGGTGAACTTTATCTGGAACTCCATCGCGGAACTTATACCACTCAAGCACTAATGAAAAAATATAATCGTCAGCTGGAGCTTAACCTGAGAGATGTGGAATTCCTGGGTGCAATAACTGGTAATATGAATAAAGAGGTTATTGACCGTATCTGGAAAAACACACTCCTTAACCAGTTCCATGATATATTACCGGGTTCTTCGATCAAATGGGTTTATGAAGATGCCCATGCCCTAAGCGAAGCTAATCTGCGTACTTTAAGAGAAATGAAGAATTCTCTGCTGGCAGAACTGAATCTGCCTGCTGAAGATGGGCAGAAAGATTTCCATTACCAGATATTTAATACTTTAAGCTGGAAACGAAAAGATGTGATCAATCTGGAATTGCCAGATGATAATGAAAACTGGATTGCTCTTGACGCTTTTGGTAATCAATTACCAGCAAATTTAAAGCAGAACCTGATGCTGGTAGAAATTGAAGTGCCACCGATGGGTTATACTACGATCAAATTGCAGAAAGTGGATATGACCATCCGGAATACTCGTAAAATGAAGGTAAATGAAAACCTGCTGGAAAATAATCTGCTACGGGTAGAATTTGATGAACAGGGCGTGATTTCCAGTATTTTTGACAAAGAACTGCATCGTGAAATGCTCAGTGAAGCAGCAAATATTATCCTGCTTTATGAAGATAAGCCAAACGACTGGGGAGCCTGGGATATCAATCACTTTTATCGTGAAACCCAGCCCGAACAGGCAAAACTTTCAAATATCAGCTTCGTAGAACATGACTACCTTTGGGCTGCTATAAGTATGGAGTTCACTATCGGTAATTCTACTATCAGCCAGATCATCAGCCTGAAAACAAACTCTAAACTACTGGAATGCTGGACATCCATAAACTGGCAGGAGAAGAACAAAATGCTCAGAATGCGCGTTGTCCCCGATATTAAAACAGATAAAGCAAATTTTGAGATCCAGTATGGCAATATCACGCGCGCAACCCATAATAATACTACCTGGGAACAGGCAAAATTTGAGGTTTGCGGACATCGCTATGCTGACCTCAGTCAGTCTGATTGTGGTTTTGCAATTGTCAACGATTGCAAATATGGTCATTACGTGAAAGATAATATTATGGAACTCACCCTGCTTCGAAGTCCCCAATATCCAGATAATACGGCTGATATCGGAGAGCATACCTTCCGTTATGGTTTCCTGCCTCATTCAGGAAATCTGATCAATTCTCAAGTACTGCCCATAGCACATGAATTCAACAGCGAACTGATCGTGCACAAAATAGCTGAATTGCCGGAACAATTAGAAAAGGCTTATTTCTCTATCTGTGGCAAAAACGTCAAAATAGAAAGCGTGAAACCAGCCGAAGATGGCGATGGTATCATCCTTAGGTTATATGAATATTATGGAACTCAAACTGAGATCAAATTGAAATCTGACAGGAACTGGAAGGAATTCATAGAAACGGATCTCCTGGAAAACAGCCAGTATCTTCATTGCAAAGATGCCCGTGAAACAAGTTTATTCTTTGAACCCTTTGAAATCAGAACATTCCGACTTAAATACGGAAAATAGGATATTTTTTTCACTCTACTTAAAAACGTGTTGGGCAATTTTGGCAATATTACGGGCATCATCTATGCCACGGTGATGTGTGCCTGCAAGGGGAATATTCAAGATCCTGAGTGCCTGCTTCATGCCGCAGGGACGACGCTGCTTTAGCTTCGCAAATTCTTTCTTGAGATTAATATGCTCTTCTGCAAATCTTTCCGGCAGGTTAATGTCATGACGCCGGCAGTCTATCGTAAATTGAGTAAGATCATAACTGCCCCAGCTGACCATTTTGTAATCTTCTTCACCTATCCACTTTAGCAGCTCAGGAAAAACAATATTGAAAGGCTCAGCTTTATCAACATCCTGCTGAGTGATAGAAGTGAGTTCTGTGCAGAAATCACTAAGCTGAGGGATTTCTACAGGACGCACAAAATGAGAGAATTCACTTAGAACTTCCAGATTGTCACCAGCTAACTTCACAGCCCCTATCTCAATAGTCTCCATCTTAGTAAAATCCATATCATTCTTCCAGCAGGTAGCTTCCAAATCAATTATAATGTAATTCATCCAATCCCTACCTCAATATTCTTTAAATATTTACTTCAAAATTAGTTCAGCCTGCTGCAGATCCTGCGGTTGAGTGATCTTAAAATTGCTGTCATCACAAGGAAGATAGTAAACCGGTATCTGGAAATATTCCAGAATGGAGCTGTCATCAGTAAATTTATACTCCACCTGCAAGGCCTTCTGATGATACTCATAAATAAGCTCATAATCAAATACCTGCGGGGTATGGGCATTAAATAGATCACTCCTTGGAACGGTTTCCAAAATCCTGCCATCTGCTATTCTTTTAATTGTATATCTCACTGGACTGCAGGGTATCACAGCTTTTTTTATCTTTGCCAAAGCTATTAATTCCGAGATAAGCTCAGCGGTAACGAAAGGTCGCACCGCATCATGAATAAGCACCAGAGATGTATCTGGCGAACATGCTTTCAAACCATTAATTACTGAAATCTGTCTCTCTGCCCCACCTGGTATGACCATAATTTCCTGCTGGGGAAAATATTCCTGACAAATAGCTATAGTGCCATTAACATCATTTTCTGGAGACACAACGATTACTTTATCAATTTCAGAGTGTTCACAAAATTTTGCCAGAGTGTAAGCCAGAAGTGGTTTTCCATGAATTTCAATATACTGCTTTTTTAGATTACTCTGCATGCGCCTGCCTGAGCCACCCGCCATGATCAATGCCACATTCATTTTTAACTCCCCGCTTTTATTCCTGAATTTATAATGTTTACTTTCTATCCAGTTAAATCTATAAGTCAATCAAAATAATCATAACAGTTATTTCTCAGTCCCTTCAGGCATCTTTGTTATACTGCAAGTGAATACAAAGCAGCATCACAGAAATCCCCATCCAATCGCACTCGAAACGACACAACAAAAAAATGTGGTGTCGTTTCGAGTGCAAGCGGTAAATATGCGGGAAATGGGTGGGAAATATGTGAAGTGAAGTTTATATAAGAGGTAAGAGAGAACTAATTCGGGTAATAAAATGCTTTACATAATAATATGAAATAATTGAATAGGTATTAAGTAGAATTTATGGATTAAATTCTGAGATGCAGGTAAACACGGCAATCTGGAGGTAGATTTGGATAAATTAGATATTTCAATTTTATATGTAGAAGATGAAGATTACATACGCAACAATATGGCTAAGAGTCTTAGGAGACGAGTAAACAGAATCTATACTGCAAGTAACGGTGAAGAGGGTTATGAAGTATTTAAGGAAATTGAACCAGATCTGGTGATTACAGATATCCGTATGCCGGTGATGAATGGTCTAGAGATGATAAATAAGATCCGTAAGCTTAAGAGTTCGACTAAAATCATCATGCTTTCTGCTCATAGTGACACACGCTCGCTTTTGGAAGCAATCGAGATCGGAGTAAATGGGTATATATTAAAGCCATTTCAGATCAAGCAGTTATTTAAACTGGTAGAGGATCTGGCAGCAAATATCATTCTGGATAAGAAAGTACAGGAGCAATCCCTCAAAATCAATGAATTATATACTGCTCTGGTAAAAGATCTGGAAACAGCCGGCAGTGTGCAGGAATATTTATTACCTGATTATCTGATCATAGAGCAGGATCTGTTTTTTACCTCTACTTATGTTCCTTCAAGCAGAATAGGTGGAGATCTTTATGATATAATCAAGATCTCTGATTCAGAATATATATGTTATATCGGGGATATTTCCGGTCATGGCGTGAAAGCAGCACTACTTATGACAGCGGTAAAGACTACTATCAACCGGGTGATAGAAGATGAAAAGCTTCGGGAACCCTATCAGATATTAAACCGTTTGAGCGTGATATTGACAAGGGAGCTTTTCAGGGGGGATTATATGACCCTTCTTTTATGCTATATAAATTGCGAGGAGCATTATATTCGTTCTCTGAATGCCGGTCATCCACCAATATTGATCTATAATAGAGCCACAAAATCTATTAAAACTCATAAAACTGAAGGTTCTATCCCAGTTGGCTGGCTGCCAAATTATTTATATACTCCAGACGAAGAGAACCGGATGGATTTTAATACCCATGAGATCCTTTTTTTATACACAGACGGTTTATTTGAATGTGAAAATGATGCTGGAGAAGAATTAGGAATATCTGGATTAAAGAAGTTTATAAAGAAGAAAGCAGGAAAATATCCTGCCGTAGTATTGCCTTTGATGATCCGTAATACTTTGGTGGAAAATAATTATGATATCAGCACTGATGATTTCACTTTAGTAGCTTTCAGTAAAATACATGATGCTGATAGTCCTGAGGGTTTAACATTTTTTTCGGGAAATATCAAGACGGAATTGTGCTTGATCAAAGAGCAGCTTGTGAAATTTGCGAATTATAAGAAGCTTTCTGCCGAATTTGTGAAAGGGATAGAATCATTGGGTAATGACTGGTTCTGTAGTTTGATCAATCTGGAGATGGATATTCCAGATAAAGAAATCCGCTATTTATCAGAGATAAGTGAAGCGGAAGGTAATAATTTAGAGATCACGTTGTGGTTCATGACACCAAAGGCACCAGAAACTCTTTTAAAGTCAAACCTGGAGAAAATTCCTGTCACGGAGTCCAGTAGTTTAAATATATCCTTTAAGAGTATAAATTATACCGGATTTCAGGAGTTGAAGATTAAAATCAGTGATAAGCAACCAAAGAGGTGATTTATGGAAATAGGACATAAATTTATCGGTGATATACTTGTGATCAATATCTATGGTGAATTATATAGCGAACAGGTAATGCAGATGGAATACAAGCTTCTGGAATTTTCTACTAAAACTAATCGGGTGATAATTGACTGTGAGGAATTAGAATACGTTGATAGTAAAGGTCTGGGAGTATTAATAAGTTTTCAGAAGCTTCTTGAAGAACGAGGTGGAGAAATGGCCGTGTGTTCACCCAATGGCAAAGTTGAGAAAGTATTTGAGCTTACCCACTTTGATAAATTCACTAAGGTGTACGCAACCCTGGAAGATGCTTTAAAAGGCTTTGAGGACTAAATAGATGTTTGAGAAAAATGGTGAGATCTTTAAATTTGAAGATTCCGAACAATCTGATGAATTACTTTTTGCACCTGAGCAGGAAGAAGAAAAGCCGGTAGAAGAGAGTAAGAAGCAAAAAAGTAATAACCAGGTAGAACGCGAATTATCAGCAGATTTTACCATTTGGAAGATACTGGTTGTAGATGATGAAGAAGATGTGCATACGATCACGAGTATGCTTTTTGAAGATGTGAGTTATCAGGACAAACCTGTAGAAATCATTGATGCCTATAGCGGAGCTGAGGCGTGTAAAATACTGGCAGAGTCAGAGGATATAGCTTTAGTTTTTCTTGATGTGGTGATGGAAACATCTCATGCTGGACTGGAAGTAGTGCGCTATCTAAGAGATGAGCTTGGCAATCGGACTACCCGTTTGATTTTGCGTACCGGACAGCCTGGAGAAGCACCTGAGAGCAAAGTGATCATGGATTATGAAATAGATGATTACAAGCTGAAAACAGAGCTGACCGCCCAGAAGATGATCACCAGTTTGATTGGCGGTTTACGTTCATACGGTACTTTACGTAGTTTGGAATATGAAAATCAAAGACGAAAAAGAGCGGAAGTAAAATTACAAAAATCTTATGAAAGACTGGACAGAGTTTTTGAACAAACCGTAAGCAGCTTAAGCTCAACTATTGAGTTAAGAGATGCTTATACTGCAGGTCATGCGCGTAATGTAGGTGATCTGGCAAAGCTGATCGCAGAGAGAATGGGTATGCCATCAGAGACATGTAAAATGCTGAAACTTGCAGGATATCTGCATGATATCGGTAAGATCAAAGTACCTATGGAGCTTCTGGTAAAGGAAGGTGTACTAGATATTGATGATTGGGAGATATTACGCGGTCATCCGATGACAGGATATGAAGTATTAAAATCAATAGATTTTCCCTGGCCACTTGCGAGAGTGGTTCTGGAGCATCATGAACGGTATAATGGAGAAGGTTATCCTGAAGGGAAGAACAGCACAGAATTACTTCTGGAATCTCAAATACTTGGTGTGGCAGATGTTGTAGAATCTATGACCTTGTCCAGACCATATCGAAAAGCGCTTGGAATAGATATCGCCATGGAAGAGATATTTAACCGCAAGGGAGAACATTATCATCCTGAAATAGTAGAAATATGTCAGCAAATAATCGATGAGGGATTTGAGTTTGAAAAAAGTTGAAATTAATATTTTGCTGTTAATATCAGTGATCCTATTACTCACACAGCTAACTGGCTGCGCCATGTGGAAATATCATAGATGGAACGGATTTCAGAATACTGAAGCGGGTTTTAGTATTCAGATTCCAGGAAAACCCCGGCATTTCACAATGTCAACCAACTCATCTATAGATAAAGATGAGTATGATCAATGGACCGTGATTGATCCTAAATCAAATCAGCAGTTTTTTATTATCCTGGCAAATTATGAAAAAAGCCGATATGAAAATATGACAGCAGATGAATTGCTGGGCAAAGTAGATCGTCCAACAATTGGTTTTCTGAGTGAAGCGAAGCAGATCAATATGCAAAGACTTTTTGATAATGGTCATCTGATGGAGGAGCAGGAATGGCAGTTAGTGAAGCGCACTAATCATGCCCGAAGCAGGATATATATTTATGATGGTAAAATAATAGAACTGATCCATGTATATTCAATATCAGATAAAGAAATCGAGGTGGGAGATCATTTTTTTGATTCTCTCGAAATTGAATAATTGAACGAAAATTATAAAAAATATCCACAAGGATTGAGGTGAAATCATGTATAAGAATGTAATATTGATCCTGGTAATAGGCATTGTGCTATTAGCCGGTTGTCAAAAACCTGATGAGACCGAAGGGTACTATATTAAGGGTTTAAAGGCTGAACAAGATATGCAATATGAAATGGCAATAGCCCATTATGCCAAGGCATTGACATTTAATCGTCAAGATGCCTTAACCTGGTATGCCAAGGGGAGAACCCACATGCTCCTGGCAATGTCAGACTACTTTATGAACGAATCCAGTGATGAAACAACCACTCATATTAAGGGCAATCTAAGTAAAGCACAAGACTGCTTTCGTAGAGCTCAGCAATGGGGTTATACCTCTTCTATTGAAGTAGACACTTTGCAAGTGAAGCTTCAGGAAGAAATGTTTAAATAACAACAGGAACTTAATGTGATCCAGGTTTACACGGGAAACGGTAAGGGTAAAACTACCAGTTCACTGGGACTGATCATCCGGGCATTAGGTCATAACTGGCGAGTATGTCTGATCCAATTCATGAAAAATGACTGGAGTTATGGAGAAATCAAAACCTTGAGTAAGCTGCAGGGATTGGATATTTTCCAATTCGGTACAAAAGATTTTGTGAATCCCAAAAATCCAGCAGCAATTGACTTTCAGGAAGCTGAATCCGGATGGGCAAAGGCAAAAGAAATATTGATATCAGATAAATATCAGCTTGTGGTTCTTGATGAGATCAATGTTGCAGTATTTATGAAACTTCTATCTGTTGAAAAGCAATTGGAATTATGTGATCTGGCAGGAAAGGCTGAACTGGTGATGACCGGGCGTTATGCCGATGAACAGGTGATAGCAAGAGCTGATCTGGTTACCGAGATGCGAGAGCAGAAGCATTATTTCAATCAAGGCGTAGCGAGTAGAAAAGGGATCGAATTTTAGTGACCCGTCAGGACTTCATTAATCACCATTTACTGAATAGATCAATACTCTCAATAATTTTATATCCATTATCACTTATTAATCAAGTGATTCAGAGTTGCAGGCGAGAATGGTATCATCATTATAAGGCAAAAAAGGCTGATGTAAAGATCATTTCTATAGGCAATATAACTGCTGGGGGCAGCGGAAAAACGCCTTTCACCATCTGGCTGGCAAAAAAATTGATGCAGCAGGGCAGAAAAATTGCAGTATCTCATCGAGGATATAAAGGTGATTTTGAAAATAATAATACCCTGATATCAGACAGAGATAATGTATTACCTGCAGCTAAAAAAGCTGGCGATGAAGCACAATTATTGGCAGAGAAACTGCCAGGTATTCCAGTCTGTGCCGGGAAAGACCGCTGGAAATCAATCCAGATGCTTTGCGAGGCATATCCTGATCTGGAAATGATAATTTTGGACGACAGCTTTCAGCATCTCAAAGTAAAGCACGATATTGATATTGTGATCTTCAAGACAGCAAAACCATTAGGAAATGGGTTTTTGCTGCCTGCCGGTATTTTGCGGGAGCCATTATCAGCAATAAAAGATGCGGATCTGATCATCTTTAATGGTGAAGGTGATATACCAGAAACTTTCCCGAAGTATAATAAAGATATTCATCAGGGAAGTTATCAGGTTGAAGGGATTTATGTTAGTAACCAAACCAGGATAGAAGTGTCAGAATTAAAATCCAGAAGGTTAGGTATCATTTCTGGAATAGCTGATCCTCTTTCTCTGGAAACTACCATATCAAATTTAAATCTTGAATGGCAGTTTCATCTGAAATTTCCTGATCATTATCATTTTGCCAATACTAATGATCAACAAACCATGGAAAATCAGATAGAAGGAAGTCAAATAGATTATATATTAACTACTGAAAAGGATTATACTAAACTCAAGCATCTGGTCTTATCAGCGCCATGTGCAGTTATTAGAATTGAATTTTATCTTTTCAATGATGATGCCATCGTAACATCTATTGTTATTCATTAATATTAATATTAATTTCATGTCTATTATCTTAGCTCATCTTTCAAAAAACAATTGCTAAGTCATTGAAAATCAATGAATCGGGTTTTATTTTGGTACTACAAATAAAATGGATGAGTATCTGAATAGTTCTACAAACCTGGCAGTAAATAAAAAATAGAATTTTATATTAGGAGGATAAACAGGGCATCTGAGCAGCATAAATTTGCTTCCTGTTGATCCTCCTAATTCATAATTTTCAGCTCTTTTCTTAATGCCTGTTATGCAGAAATTCTCAGGTTATAACAAGCTTCAAGATTTCCCAGTAAAATTTGTGAGAAGTATAGCTACAACTCTTGAATTCATTTTTTACTGGGAATATTCTTAGATATACTAATGCAGCAACAGCATTTTTCTGCATTCAGATAATACTCCGTCTGCTTTTAATCCATAACAATAAACACCGGTACCTACTTTAACATTACTGCTATTGCGTCCATCCCAGATTATTTCTCCACATCGCTTTTCTTCTGGATTCAAAACATAGCTCCTCACTTTTTGTCCTTTGATATTATAAATAGCAATTTCTGCTTTGCTTATATCATCGCGCAAGGCATATTCTATTACTGTCCCTGTCCTTATATTGTTAGTTGCAATAAAAGGATTGGGATAGTTTTGTTCTATTATGTTATGAGAGATAATATCTTCTCCTGTACCCGTACCATTATCAACTGCTGTAATTGTTATTGGAAATACAATGTCTGGATAGTTAGTATAATCATTTGCCTCCAGAATTATATTCGCTTCATATACATGATTCGGTTGCAGCAAAAACCCATCAATTTGCAGAATTAAATCATTGCTTTCTCCACTTACAATCTCCAAGTCATCATTTCCCAGGGAAATTCCTGGAACCACGGAAATTTGATAATTAACATTGTTGTGCGGTGTTACATTCAGGGGAGGGTATCCTTGAACCAGATCATACCAGCTATTAGTATCATCAAATCTCCAATAAGCAATCAGATCATCATCACTGGGATCTACAACTTGACACATATTGTCATTTATTTCATCTACAGTACGGACATCATTCCAAAAGCGTACTTCATCCATTGCACCATTCAAGAAGGATTCCTGATCAACGTCATGATAATACCGATGAGCACCCAGATCTTTATTCACTACTCCAGCAATATAGTCACCACTCTCATCATTTTCTGCATGAGCTTTTACTTCACCATCAATATATAGATAAATATCGTCATCATTTACCGTAGCAGCATAATGGTGCCATCCTCCCAAATCAGGGGCAGAGGTAACAGTCAGTACGGTACCGGAACTATAAGATCCCTTAATAATGAATTTAGTCTCACCATTAGCTGTTCTGACAAAAAAGCAGATTACTGCACCATATCCTCCAGTTGCAGTATTTTTTCTCTGCTCATATAGAGTATTAGTTGCATGATCACCGTATGCGGCACCATCAACTCTTACCCAGGCTTCTATGGTAAAATCATCATCAGTGAGTAAACATTGGTTAAGTTGCAAATATCCATTGTTGAAATCTGCACAATAATTATAAATACCCTCCAAATGAGCTGAAAAATCAAAATTTGCCAGACCGACATTACTGATACAGATTGGGATATCTGTAAGTTCATCAATTAGTACGGAAAAATCTGTGATTTCTTGTACTTCAATTTCAGGAGGATCTACAACAGTACCGATTACTTGAATTTCATACTCATCATTAATTACAGAATTGCTAGATATTGTTATTGATCCCTCAATTTCTCCGTATTCTTCGCTTTCATAAGTGAGTAACAGTTCTGTAGTTTCTCCTGGTGCAATGGTTTGAGGTTCAAAATCACTTTGAAGCCCAGTACAGTCTAAATAAATATCTGTGAGTTCCAAATCTACTGCCCCAATATTTCCAATCTCCAAAACATACTCTTTCTCATAATTACGGAAAACTTCTCCGTAATCAATAATGCTTTCAGAAATATTAATTGAGGATGCTGTGATATCCGGAATTGAAATATAATCCCAACTCATTCCATTACATTGGAAATTAAGATTAAATCTTAACGTTTCCATTAGTGGAAAATTCTCACTAACATCGAATGAAAGTTCGGTTATTACTGCCGTATTTCCTGAAGCTATTGTAGAAGCTGTATATTCGCTGGTTGTCAGTTCAACATATTCTTCATGATCACATGACAAAGTAATAGAAATATCCCCGGTGGCTACACTACCTAAATTCTTTAAATCAATAGTAAGATTGATTGTTGTACCTGGTAGAACAACTTCCTCTGATTGGTTGTAATGCAAATCTTCCATTACCAGCCAGCAGGAATTTGCAGGTATAGTAACTCCACTGATCAGTATAGCAGTATGATTATCAAGTTGGGTTCCTGTATCAAAATATTCATTATTAAATGAATATTGAACTCCTATTGTTCCTGTCTGGTCTTCGATCCCAATTGTTGAATATAAACCATGTTCCGCACTACCACCACTATAGGAGCCAGCATTGACATTATTAAATGTATTATACTGAAACTTCATTTCATTATTTCCATTGGAAGTGGAACGCTCAGCTCTGTCATAGATGATTAGTTGAAAGGTTTCTTCATAGATTATTCCAGGTTGCTCATAATCATTTTCCAGATTATCCCATTCAATAATAAGTGTGTTATTTTGATAACTTGTATATACTCCTGAATTTGCATTCATAACAAGATCATCCCAGAATACGGCTATCATTGGTGACACTCCTCCATCTCCGGGAATTGGTCTGTTCATATAAGAAACACTCTCCGTACAACCAGGAGCTACCCAGCCATTTGAGCAAATAGTTATTTCATCATAATTTTTACCATAAAAACGAAAATCAAAAGGAAGATTTACCTGCCATGATGTGCCTTGATCTCCTACCCCAATATTATATTCTGGATCTAAAGGCAAAGCAGTTGTTGTGTTTATTTCAGTCCAGACATAACTAACCGATTGATCTCCGGTATCATTTTCATCGTAGATACAATATCCAAATTCATCTGGTCCTGTAGGATCACTTGTCCCGGCGGTTCCTATTGCCTGGATAACTTCTATCTCCTGCCAAAATCCCGCTGCATTAGATAATGTTAAGGTGAAAATTGAATCCGTTTCTGGAATAAACTCATCAGCAATATCAATATAAAAAGGATCTAATAATGATTCATAAATTTCCTGTGGGTCCAGATCTATCGGGTCACAAGAGCTTGGTGAAATAGTTATTAAGTTACTATTGCAGGTTAGTTCCAGAGCTATATCATTAATCTCATAATCACCTGTATTTTCTATTGCAAAATCAAAATCTACTATTTCTCCGGGTTCGGGATCATTATTATTATTAATTACACAACTATATAACGATAATTCCAGAAATGTTAGTGGTACAATATATGAGTCTGTGTATGAACATTCCAGGGATTCTATACTGATACTTATACTACAATCAGATATATCTGCCCCCCCCAGGTAATTTATGATAATATCATCAAGAAGAACTGATTGCTGCGCTGGAATCGTAACGTTCGTTATTTCCCCATTTTCAATTGTTATTTCATCTGAAATACTCGCTATAGTTACTTCAACCTGTGAAATATCATCATCGCTATCATTAAACAGATTAAAGGTTAATTCTCCTTCTTCTCCTGGTTCAAAACTTTCATTATTGCCTATGTTAGCAAAGGTCAGATTAGTTATTTCCAGTTCCTGGTTTACCAGATGTATATCACTCTGTACCGGATTATAATTTTTACCGCTAACCGTCAGTTTAAATAAATTAGATGTACATCCTGAAATATCAAAAAAAGCATTTCCGTTTTCATCAGTGAAACAAAAATATTGTTCATCATTGGGCTCATTATAAAGACATGCATATAAACCTTCTACTGGGTAGTTATTGTCGTTTTCCGCACAAATTATTATACCATTTTGATTACTTGAGTAATCCACTTCGCTTTCAACCACAAGATTTAGTGGTTCACCAATCCAGATTTCTACAGAAGGGTCACCCATCAAGTTATTCCAGCAATTAAATTTTTCAGTTTGATTATCTGGATTGTCAGGATAACCCTCCCACAATGAAACTTTTCCTCTTGTATGTGCAGCTCCCATAGTTTTTAAATCCTCTGCATATAATCCATAAGCAACTCCCTGAGCAAAACAGTTATTGAAACAAGTATTTGTCTCAGTTGTTGCTGTCCCTATAGCTCCGATTCCTCCTTGCGGAAGTGTGTTAGATCCGGCTCGAAGGAATGATTCACTACGGCAATTATTGTCATCAAAAAAACTTCCAGTATCACAAGTAGGTATAACTACAAAAGGCATCATATAGCCATTAGATAAAGTACACGCAGTTGCAACTTGCCAACCACTCATGTTATTATATCCTCGGTAGGTGAAAAAGCTAACTCCTCCATTAATATAGGATTCCATTTGTTGTACGAATGAGCCGTCATACACTTCAAAAAAGCTATATTCAGGATGATTATTATTTATCAATTCTTTGATGTTTACACAGGTATAAATACAAGATAAGCCAGAATCAGTTGGATCTCCAGTTAATAGAACTTGATTATACCAGCTTAGATCGTTTATAAATGGCTCTTTTTCATATTTTTTTGTTTTGAATACTATTATTTGCAATTCCTCTTCACTGCTAAAAGATAATCTCCCAATATGAACATCGCTGATAGCGTCATCACCTGCCAGCAGAGTGTATTGATGGTCTCCTTCTCCAGATCCATTGCCATTCAAGGGTGAGTAAAAGTTGGTGGGAATCGCGTAATCGCCATTAGCATCTCCAACCAGGCAAATATACTCTGGTGGCACATCCCAGGTATCGTAAGCATTCTGGATATAATTCTTGATGGAGGTCGTGGTTGTTCCGGTCTCGGTTGTAGTAGCAACAGTTACTAGATATCCCTTCTGTTTTTTCCATTCTACAAGATAGTTTAGATTAATCAATACATTCGCATCATCAGGATATATATATAGAATACTTGGCTGGGCTGGTTCTACATCACGCCAGTTCTCACGTTCTGCCATTTCGGGAAACATACTGATATACATCTTCAGAAATGAACCTGCCGGGTTATTAAACGTTATCCCCTCTTCGCTACTGCCGCTTAATTCTACACTTATAGTATCGCCACTTACTAATCCCAATTCAGGTTCTACAGTTAGTACAGTAAATTCCATATCCCGCATTTTCATAACTGAGCTTAATGCTGCTGAACAATTCATGGAATTATCTATACTATATCCACATCCGTCTATCACAGGCAGAACCTGATGATATACTGAATCCGCTTCTGAATTATATAAAGGCATTCTCAGGATAGTCTTTTCAACAGTAGTTTCTACTTGAAACTGATTGGTAATTGCACTTAAAAATAACGGTAACAACAATAACATTGCCAATATTTTTTTCTTCACTTTATCCTCCAGTTTAAATTGTTTTATTTGATTAATATGATTTTCTTGGTAATATCAAGATTGCGGGCTTTCAATCTGGCAAAATATATTCCCGTGCTTGTTGTTTTACCTGAAGCATTACGGCCATCCCAGATTACTGAATGATTGCCCTCTTCAAGATGTTCATTGATCAATTCCCTGACCAATTGCCCTTTGATATTATAAACACTGAGATTTATTTCAGTGTTTTCATTCAAATTAAATGAAAGGGTTGTTTGAGGATTAAATGGATTAGGATAGCTTTTTAAACTTGTCACTGCATTCCCAAAATTTTCTTCAGATTTTTCTCTTGCTGATGAATACACTTGAATATCATCAAAGGCAAATCCATCTTCATTGATGATCTCATTATCGTAATGCTGAAATTTAATCACATAATGTGAATTTAAATCCCATGTAAGATTGGCTGCAATAGCTGATATATCCAGCACAATATTTGTCCACACTTTATTAGCATGAGTTTCTCCATTAAGATTGTGTACTTTTACAAAATTCATTCCACCATTCTTAGATAAGTATATTCCATCTCCAGCCTGATATTCATCATTGTAATCATTCCACCAGAAATCAAGTTCTACATCAGTTTCATTCTCCAGGTTCAAATATAAAAATGCCCTGTTATACACATAAGTTCCACTTCCATCACCTGCCATAACAAGAGCTTCTTGACCTCCATGAGGATACATATTTTCAGAGGTGACTTCAATATAACCATGTGCATTACTCGATTCAGTATCCCAGTAACCATCCAAGCCTGATTCAAAACCCGTACTATAGGGAAGATCAGCATACATTGAATAGACTTGAATATCATCAAAAGCAAATCCATCGCTACTAATTGGAAAATTATCATACTGCTGGAATCTGATAATAAAGTTATTATTATATTCCAATCTTGCCGTGTATATTGCTGCATCCAGATCGATCATTATATTTTCCCAGCCAATGCCATTTATTAGTGAATAAATTTTGGTGAAGTTATCTCCATTGTCATCTGATATGAACACGCCATCATAATCATTATCTTCATCATAAAATTCCTTCCACCAGAAATCAAGCATTAGTCTGTCTTCTCCTGTCAGATTTAGATGTAAATCAGCACTATTGTGTGCATATTCATAGTTTGTATTTGTGTCCATGGTCAAATGCATATTTCCACTATGGGGTGAATTCTCGGAAGTAACTAAAATTCTGCCATAAGGCAAATCAGATTCCACTCTCCAATTCTTATCCAGCCCGTCCTCGAATCCCATCGAATAAGGTACCGTATCATTAGTCTTCAAATAACTGTATTCCCTTATATCATGAACGTAATTTGCCTTGTTGGCTGATATTACCCAGTCATTACCAACTGTGCCATTATATTGAAAAGGTGACATCCCTCTTCCCTGGAGCACTCCTACATCATCAATTACACTTACAAGCGCTTCAACAGGATTACCCTGAGTGTCAAAAACTTCAAATTCAGGCCATAGACTTTCAGGAGATACTCTGATATTTTTACTAAGAACAAGTTGCTTGGCTTCAGCAGACCATACATCCATACTTGGATCTCCGAATAATGTATGACCTAAAAATATTAACTTGTATAAATATATTGAAAATAGATTGTCATATAAATTCCAGGCTTCATTAGTGATAAATCCCATAGTATGTTCATCGTCAATAAACTGTAAATCCATATATTCTTGTACTATAAATCGTGAAATACTCGGATAATCAGTGGTTGATGACGCATATATTGCTACTGGACCTCCCACCTGATTAAAAAATACTTCATTTATGCAATTCTCATCATTATAGACCGTCACAGGTGCAGTGTTCACCCAATAGTCGGACCAGCCATTTTCATCCAAATTACAGATAATCTCATCCTGTTCATCTCTTGCACAGTCTTGTGAAAAACTTACATAATTCAAATCCATTGTCCTACAGGATGCTATCCAGGTAACGTATGTATTCCCATAAGTCTCTGGTAAAACGTCTTCAAGCTGCAGGTAACATTCATCTGAAATTGTGTAGAAATATTGCCATTCGCCATTTATCTCTTCCCCATATTCACAACTCCCTTCCTCCACTCTATTAGTATTTATGCTTAGAGATTGCATATGAGGCCCAAAACCCTGCAAGTATGCTGAATCGTTATGATCAAACTCACTGTCCAGGATTGTAAATTGATCCACTCCATGCCAAACTCCATATAAAAAAGAGTAATCCCTGTCCTGAAGCACATTCACTACTTCAGTAGCGGCGCCATTAACGATATCAACTAAATCTTCACATAACAAGAATTCGTTGACAATATTAGCCCCGGTATGTGTCATTATATCACTTACATAGGAATCGTATAAATCATATGATGCATCTCGAGGAACATTAGTGGATATAAAACTCATCCTGTCAGTATTATCAATATAATTGGTCCGATAATTCCGGTACTTAGTTATAAAATTCTCAACTTCATCAGAATTCCGTACAGGTAATCTACCAACATAAAGATCAATATCAGTAACTATTGCCATGATATCATCATTCTGGGGCCAGGCTGATAATACATTACTATAATAAAAATCAGTTGATGCAGAAATGGTACTTCCTGCATGATCATAGACTATTTGATGTGCCGGAACTAAATCAATACTACCTCCGATTATAACATATTGCAAACTTGCATATGTTGTTTTTCGAGTTTCCAGCCAACTTCTTATTGCAGTTGAAGTTGTGCCCGTGGTTGTCAATGTGAATATTTCTGTTACTATTCCTTCTTCAGTCTTGAGCTCAGCAAACTCTTCAAAATCAGTTTCCAGTGCATCAGTCGTAATGATTACTAATTCAGGACTAAGTAATCGGTTATCTCTCAGCTCTTGATGAGAATCTTCGTGTTTTGTATTCTCCATCGCTGTAATTATGGTCTCTGCATCAGCACTGTACTTTTCAGGAATAATAACATCCTGGTTACCTAATGTATCAACGCATAATAGATCATAACTTAGCAGAGTAAACATAATCATGCAGATCAGAACTAAAAACTCATTTCTGTTAATTCTAACTTTTGTCATTTTAAATACCTCCTGTTTAATTTATTTATATCGCAATATCATTTTCATCTTGCCAATGATATTTTCTTCAAAATAACTATCAATCTATTAACAATCTCGTAAAAATTCTTATAATTAAAATCATCTCTATATATATATAGTCCCTGAATTTGCCAAAGTGTGACAACATCACTCAATTTTTTTATTTTTTTATCTTTTATGATCTCACATAATCTAACAATGTTAATAATGTGATATATAGTATAAAATAATAATTGAACTTGAAACAAAATACAGTGATATTTTTCTATTTCCCGTATAAAGTGGTATGATGATTAAGATAAAAATAAAGAGCCGATTGAAGTTCCTGATTTAGAAGAATGGCGTAATATATACTCGCCATAGAAGATAGTCAGATAAAATACATTTGGCTCTCAGCAAAAATTAGTGGCAGATTTCAAAATTATCGCAAGGAACTATATTTAGTAATTTATCTTTCGCATAGTAAATACCCGGCTATTTATCATATCACCATACACTCGTTCACTTCCTGTCTTTACAATTTTACTCATTATATATTTTAGACTATATGTTACACTTTTCGCATTTTATCTCATTTTATATGCTTTTTGATCATAAATATCTGAAATGTCATTATTTAACTATTTTCTCTGTCCCAATTATTCTCCCTGTACCCTCCCTGTGGGTTCCCTGTGGGTTACAAGTGTATCAATATTCTTCTTCACCATATAAAATATCATTATTATTTTCATATATTGCTGCAACGTTTCTACTGAATAAAAGCTTTTTCTCCAATTTCTCACTTTTATCTTCATCCTCACCTAAAACATGATATTCTTCTGCACCCATATCCCCCAATTTGTAACTGAAACTTCTTTTGCTAATTTGAAGCTATTCAGATGACCTTTGTTTTATTGTCTACCCACTAATTTCTGCGGAGAGCCATACATTTTAACCACCGAGAAGGATTATACAAAACTTATGCATCTGGCTTTATCAGTGCCGATTGCTGTTATTAGAATAGAATTTTATCTTATTAGCGGAGAATGGACGGAAATATCCAATTTCGGAGAAGACTTTCTAAAACCTTGCGAATGGTCCATAGACCTCCGCAATGGTTGACCGATATGAGCAAGCTACTAATAACGCTAAATCGTATATTGGCTTTTGTTTATGTTCTTCTTCCCTCTGATCAACCATTGCGGAGGTGCAGGCACCATTCGCAAGGTTTTGGCTGGTAAGAATAGAATTTTATCTTATGAATGGTGATTTGCTGAATATATTTTAGTGCGCTTCGAACCAGTTTGATCCTACCCCGATTTCAACTTTCAGAGGAACAATCCCTTTAAACTCATCTGGTATGGCAGATTCCATAGTATTTTTTATCACTTCCAATGCCTCATCCATCACGTCATCCCTGATCTCAAATACCAGTTCATCATGAACCTGGATGAGCATTTTTATCTCAGGTCTATTTTCGAAAAACTTATGCAGTCTATTCATGGCAATTTTGATAACATCTGCAGCACTACCTTGAACAGGCATATTCACTGCTACTCTTTGGGCAGCTTCGCGTAATTGCCTGTTTGAGCTATTCAGATCAGGTAAAGAGAGTTTGCGTCTTAGAATAGTTTCCACATATCCCTTTTCAGCAGCTTCCAGCAGATGAACATCGATGAAGTTCCTGACAGAAGGGAAATTCTGGAAATAGTCATCAATAAATTTCTGAGCATCTTTGCGAGAGATAGAGAGTTCATTTGATATTCTGTAAGCACCCATGCCATATAACAAGCCAAAATTAATGATTTTTGCATAACGTCTCTGTTCTGGAGTAACTTCAGACTCTGCAATTTTATAGATCAAGCTGGCAGTTTTACTGTGAATATCTTTATCAGCCTGGAAGGTTTTGATCAAAGTATCATCACGAGTTAATATGGCAAAGATCCTAAGCTCGATCTGCGAATAATCAGCAGAAACTATAGACCAACCCTTATGTGAAGCACAAAATGCTTTGCGAACTTCCTTACCTAATTTAGTACGAATAGGAATATTCTGCAGATTGGGATTAGAAGAAGAAAGTCTGCCCGTGGAAGCAATTGTCTGATTAAAGGAAGAATGAATCCTACCGGTAAGGGGATTCACAAGAGCAGGCAGGGCATTAATATAGGTATTCAGAAGTTTATTGAGCATTCTGTATTCTAAGAGCAGACGGGCAATCTCATGTTCTGGTGCCAGCTTTTCAAGCACGCTTTGATCAGTGGAATAACCTGATTTAGTTTTCTTCACCGGAGGGATTTCCAGCTTATCAAATAAGATTTTGCCCAATTGTTGAGTGGAATTAAGATTAAATTGCACCTCGGAAATTTCATATATTTCCTTAGTAAGTTTTCCAATAGTTCCCTGAACCTGGGATGAAAGTTTCTTCAAAAACTTTTGATCCAGATAGACACCTTTGCTTTCCATTTCAGCTAAGGTAAACAGGAGTGGAATTTCCAGATCATAATAAAGCTTATCCAGTTCAGATTCCTTAATTCCTGTAGAATGCAATTGATATAATCTCCAGGTGACCCAGGCATCTTCAGCAGAATAACGGCAAGCCTGGCTGGTACCCACCAGGTCAAAAGTTACCTGTTTTTTCCCTTTACCAATCAGATCTGAAATAGGGATCATTTTATATGAGAAATACTTCTGGGCACAATGATCAAGGCTATGTCTATCGGATGGATGCAGCAGATAATCAGCGATCATGGTATCAAAAACTTGATTATCAAGCTGCCAGCCGGCAGATTTGAGTACCAGAAAATCATATTTATAATTATGAGCTATCAGGATTTTACCTTTAAGGGCATTTTGCAGTTTTTCCTGCACTATTTCTCTATCAAGATTCACTGCCATTTGATGACCAATAGGCAGATAATATGCCTTATTTTCTTCCCAGCATAAAGATATTCCCACCAGCTCAGCTAATAACGGATCTTTGGAGGTGGTTTCCGTATCAATAGCAATAACTGACTGTTTTTTTATTTGATCAATAAGTTTATCAAATTCAGAATTTTCATTGATCAGCACTGCTTTAAAAGGATCAGATTCATCAGCAGCTTCATCATCGAGCATACTGAATATATCCTGCTCAAGCGGCTGCACTTTATTAATTATTGATTGCAGTTCATATTTCCGCAAAAAATCAATAGTATGGGAAAGTCTGGCATTAGTGAATTTCAAATCCTTAAGATCAATATTCAGAGACAGATCACGGATAATGGTAGCCAGTTTGCGGGATAAGTAAGCATCTTCCTTGTGTTCAATCAGCTTTGTTCTGATACTTTTTGAGGAAATATCATCCAGATGTTGATAGATATTATCAAGATCACCAAATTCCTGAAGCAGCTTTTCTGCTCCTTTGGGACCGATACCTTTCACTCCAGGTATATTATCAGCACTATCACCGCAAATTGCCAGATATTCAATAAACTGCTCAGGAGTAACACCATATTTTTCTATTACCTTCTCACGATTGATAATGATTTCTTTTTTGGGATCAAAAAGTACAATATTGTCATCCACTATCTGAGCGAAATCTTTATCTCCAGTAACGATGACAACATCAAACTCACTTTTATATTGCTCCGCAACCGACCCCAGAATATCATCAGCCTCATATCCTGAGATACTCACTTCTTTCACACCAGCTAACACGAAGAAATCCCTGATCGGCTCAAACTGCTCAATCATTTCCGGAGGAGTTGGAGGACGGTTAATTTTGTAATTAGGGTCAAGTTTAGATCTGAAGGTTTTTTCCTTCAGATCAAATGAAATCAGCATATACTCAGGATTATAGCGTTGCAAAAAAGAGAGAAACATATTGAAAGTGCCAAACATGGCACTGGTATTAATGCCGGTAGAAGTATAAAGAGGATTACGGATAAGTCCATAATAGGCCCGATAGATCAGGGCGGTACCATCAATTAAAAACAGCTTCTTTTTCATTATTGCTCCTGTGTATTAAAGCTTTTATTCTCTGATTATAAATTTCTGTAAAGTAAAAATATCGTTAACTTATGAAATGTCTTATCTTTCTCTGAATCAGTCTTCGATTATCTCGCAGAATGCCGGGCAAAAATATAAACATTTCCGGCACTCAGTACATTTTTGATAATCTATCTGTGGAACCTTTCCCGGCTCATGGGTTACAGCTTCTGCCGGGCAGAAACTGATAACCTGACATTTATTGTCTTTAGAACAATATTCCGGTTTAATCACGATCATTTTCTATCTCCTGAACAAATACAGAAGGACAATTTATATATTGTCAACCAATAATTCACATGTTTAGGAACTATCCTATAATATATACATATAACTTGGGAAAGTGCAATAACTTACTATCCCGGATTTTTTTCTTTACTTTCTCTGTCTCTCAACAATAATGTATCTATGGTAATTTTAATATTAATTGTGATTATTCTGTTATCAGTACTAAGTACTGGTCGAGTATCTTCTCTGGAAAGCAAAATAGCCCAAATGCTGGTCATGGGATTTTTGGGTGACGATGAATCTAACCCGGAATTCGCTGCATCCCTGGAGAAATACAATCCTGGTGGTGTGATACTCTATAATCGTCCTTCATATCCTGAAGCCGGTAATATTAAATCCCCTGCTCAATTACTCCGGCTCACGAATTGCATTAAGCAGCATTCCAAAATTCCTCCTTTCATTGCTGTTGATCAGGAAGGTGGAAAAGTGATCCGATTAAAGCCGGAACATGGTTTTCAGGCATCAGCAAGTGCCAGAGAGATAGGAGAGCAAAACCTGGTATCTGTCACCAGTAACTGGGCAGGAAACATTGCTAAAGAGCTTCAGGAAAATGGGATAAATCTCAACCTTGCCCCCGTTATCGACCTGGATATAAATCCAGATTCCCCGGCTATTGGCAGGCATCAACGCTGCTTTTCATCATTACCTGAATTAGTAACTATTCAGGCTCGAATTTTCTGCCAGATGATGAATAATTATAAAATTTATAACTGCTTGAAACATTTCCCTGGTCATGGCTCAGCCAGCACGGATTCTCATTATGATAAAGCTGATGTAAGCCAGAGCTGGAATGATCTTGAACTTGAGCCCTATCAGCAGCTAATTCCAGAAAACATTGCGGATATGGTGATGGTGAGTCATATACAGAACAAGCATTTAGATGAGAACTATCCTGCTTCACTAAGTAAAAATATTATCACTTCTCTATTGCGAGACCGGCTGAACTGGCAGGGCGTAATTATCACTGATGACTTGCAGATGAAAGCTGTAGCTGATCAATATAGCCTTACTGAAATTCTTAGGCTGGCAATTCTGGCAGGTAATGACCTGCTGCTTTTTGGTAACAGCAAACCAAATAATCAACTCACAATTGAGCAGATAGTGGAGACAACCCGCGAATTGGTATATTCAGGAGAAATTCCCGAGTCACTCATAGAGCGATCATATCAGGGGATCAGACGATTAAAAGCCAAATTTATTGACATTTAAGATGCCTATAATGATTTTATCCAGCGAGTGAGGTGAAATGGTAAAAAAGAAATTTGATATTGGTCCATATTTATATTTACTTCCGGCACTGGTGATCATAATTGTATTCCGTCTGGTACCGATAGTTTTATCCTTTGTAGTAAGTTTTTATGAATGGACAATTAATGGTGCAGGTGATTTCATAGGATTTGCTAATTATCAAAAATTGCTAACTGATCCTGAATTCTGGCAATCCATGTTAAATACACTTTATCTGGTGATCTTCGTAGTACCTCTCAGCCTGTTTTTATCACTGGTTTTTGCCAATTTCCTGAATGGCATCACAAAATTACGTGCCTTTTTCCGAACCGTATATTACATCCCCACAGTCACTTCAATGGTGGCAGTCTCTATTGTCTGGAAGATCATTTTCAATCAGCAGACAGGATTAATGAACTATCTTCTGGGATTGATCGGCATAGATCCTCTGGGTTGGCTGGCAGAAAGTCGCGGTATTTTTCAGTTGATGTTCGGCAGTGCTGTTCCTGCCTGGGCTGGAGGACCTTCACTGGCACTTTTTTCCATAATTATTCTCACAATCTGGAAAGGGCTGGGTTATAATACAATAATCTATCTTGCCGGTTTACAGAATATACCCGAAACATATTATGAAGCGGCTTCTATTGATGGAGCAAATAAATTCACCAAATTCTTTAAGATCACATTACCCCTGGTATCCCCCACTACATTCTATGTGCTGATGATGACTACTATAACCACATTCCAGGTATTCTCACAGATCTACTTGATGACCGGACCTCCTGTGGGAGGACCATTGGGAACCACAAAGGTGATAGTCTATTATCTCTTTGAGCAGGGTTTTGGCGAAAGCCAGAATCTCAGTTATGCCAGTGCCATTGCTCTGGTTGTTTTCTTCATTATTCTCAGTCTCACTCTATTCCAGAGAAGGCTGGAGAAAAAAGTACACTACTAAGGATAGAGCATGCAGGACAAAAAATTATTTGCTTATATCATTCTGGGCTTATGCGGATTATTTATGATCATGCCCTTTGCCTGGATGCTGTCTACATCTGTAAAAGCGCAATTGGAGATCAATAAAGGAAATAACGGGTTTATCCCTTATGTGGAAGCTGATTATCTTGATCTGGCTGGGGATGGTGAATTATTACGCTGCAAAATCCTCAAACCTGCTCCGGGTGACAGTCTCTGGATCAATATTTTTGATGAAAATGATGTGATAATAGCGTCTTATCTTAAAGTTCAGGCGTCAAAAGTTACTCACAAGAAAAGCATAAAATTCTTTTTCAGTAATTTTGCTGAAGCCTGGAAAAAGGTACCTTTCGGCAGGTATTTCCTCAACACTTTATTCGTCAGCGGTATCAGTGTATTGGGAGTGATCATCACCGGCAGTCTGGCAGCCTACGCATTTGCCCGAATGAGGTTCAAGGGAAAAGAATTCATTTTCTATCTCTTTATTTCCATGATGATGGTGCCTCAGCCGGTTTATCTGATACCCTCATATATTCTGCTTCACCATCTTGGCTGGCTAAACACATATTATGCGCTCATAGTGCCCTGGCTGGCAAATATATTCACGATCTTCCTGCTGCGTCAGCAATTTAAATCTTTACCGCAGGAACTTTTTGACGCTGCTTCAATTGACGGCTGCAGCCGTTTTGGTGCTCTCTGGAGGATCGTGCTGCCACTTTCCAAGGGTGTGATAGCAACTGCTGCCATTTTTGCCTTTATTGGCTCCTGGAATAGCTTTATGTGGCCCCTGGTAATGATAGACAGTCCCAAATTGCGTGTGCTCCAGGTTGGTCTATCATATTTCTCAGCAGAAGCCAGTTCGCAAACTGCCCTGCTGATGGCTGCTTCCACATTCAGTATCCTGCCTTTGGTTCTGCTCTTCCTGATTGCCCAGAGACAGATCATGTCATCCTTTGTATCCAGTGGCTTAAAGGGATAATTTTACTTGACGATATAACATTGCTCTAAATATGTTTTTTATCAATTAAATGATGGAATAAAAAAATGATAAATAATAGAAGTATAACCTGGTTTTTCTGCCTGATCTTTTTGATGCTGGCAGCGGCGGCTCATTGCCATGAGCCTTCTGATATGACGATCAAATACAGTGCCATTAGCGGTGATCTTTCCGTGATAGTATATCACAAAGTGAATTCCACTTCGGTTCACTATATCAATAATCTGGAAATATATATGAATCGCCAGGGACTAGAACTGGAAGACAGATTGCTGATCACACAGAAATTCTTTAGCCAGCCTATCCGAAATGAACAGAGAGCTAATTTCATGGTGCGGGATCTTAATCCCGGAGATGAACTTACAGTCATAGCCTATTGTAATTTATTTGGCAAAATTGAACGCACAATAACTATTACCGAGGAAAACTGGCAGGATAACACCCCAGAATAAGACAATCGTTCTCAATCCGCAACT
>JAVCDJ010000234.1 GCA_030765845.1 Candidatus Stygibacter australis | reverse complement strand
CATGTGTGCTGGAGTGCTGCTGCGGTGGAATTCAGGCAGGTGTGGGAGAAATATCATATGCGCTGGTTTGATGCTAATTACCGGAAACGGTGGAAGATAGTAAAGCAGCATAATCTGTGGAGTAAATTAATATTTCGAGCGGGAGGGATATTGGGCTTTGACCTGGAAGAACTGTCGCCTGATAACTGGCTGCCCGGGGTGGAAACGCTGGGTGATCTGCTGGAGGTGTGCGGTATGGGGAAGTATGGGTTGAGTGAGAGGGAATTGAATGTAAGAATTTTTAATTTTGAGTTTTTAATTTTGAATGGGAATGTAATGTAATGAGCAGAAAATGAGTTACTTCCTGGATGGCTGGTAAGCCTCCCGGATGGTGACGGGGAGATATCAGTCCTCATGCGGGAAACGCTACCATCCGGGAGGTTTTCAACCATCCAGGAGGTAGCTTGGCTGGGGTATCTCTTAGTTGGGTGAAAGGTGAAATTGGAGTTTTTGCAAGGGGCGGTTTGAGTAACCATTCTGAAGGTCTATCGACCATTCAGAAGGTTAGACTTCCTGAGATTACTCCGGTGGTGCACGTCAACTTGATTGGTTAATCAGGGTTTATTTTTTCAAAAATCTCTACTACCTTAAGACCTTCTCCAGACCCCCTTTTCTTTTACGCACTGATATCTGCCACCGTGTTTGCTGCGGATAATTGCTTTATGATATTTGCGGTCGAATATAATTCTTGTATAATCATAATAACCATAGATATAGGGTTCATATCCCATACCATTTTGTATTTGCACCAATAAATATTCG
This sequence comes from Candidatus Stygibacter australis, assembly GCA_030765845.1. Lineage (NCBI taxonomy): Bacteria > Pseudomonadati > Candidatus Cloacimonadota > Cloacimonadia (SeqCode) > Cloacimonadales (SeqCode) > Candidatus Stygibacter > Candidatus Stygibacter australis. Next base: position 4,160 of record JAVCDJ010000234.1, on the reverse strand, counting down.
TTCAGGAACTTTTTTCTTTGTGAATTTAATTTGTCTTTTTTAGAGAGGGCAAAGAATCCTAACAAAGAGCGTGAAATTTCATCAGTAGAATATATGGCTTTAAGGTCTAAGGGGATTTCAGGTCGGAAATCGAAGATATCATGTTTAATTTCAGTTGGCTTGTAACTCCATTGGATTGTGCTCATTAATCCCCTTTCCAAGGAACTATAGGACGGATAGTATAGTGATTCTGATACTTCGATAGAGACATGATTAGAGATCAGGATATACTCGGGATCATAATAGGGATTGCCATTTTGAGGGTTAAAATTCCTACTATTTTTTTTATACATTTCGGGAAAGATCATTTGGTAAAGAGCATAAGCTTCCTTTTCCCACTTACGGCAGAATCGTTTCTTAGGTTTAATTCCTGACTGATACCATTTATCTATTAACTCACTGAGTGCTTCAGTATTATCAGCTTCAAAGGCTGATTCGAGTGCAAGAGCATCTTTAGTCAGGGGGAAAAGAGAGAGTGATTCATCTGGGGACTGGCTTAGTAGGAGTAAACCATGATTTTCCCAGTATTTGCATTGAGCGTAATTTCCGGCAAACAGGTATTTATCTGCAGAAAGTAAGGCGTGATCTTTCATTGAGAAAGTAAAATCAAAATTAACTTCTCTCACTATATCTCCCATAGAGGAAACTAAATAGAGAGTTTTCAATGGCTCAGACTGCTGGATATAGATATTTTCTTTGCTAACCAGCTCAGATGAGAAACCTCTATATCGAGGGATATCAACAGCTTGTAATAAATTACCCTCCAAATCTAAGTAATTAACCTGATCTTTCAGGGGTTGACCTTCATAATCAATGTAATTTTTCGGGTTAGTCAGCCAGAAGGCTTTCCCTGGATACATAATGATCTGTTCATCCCACATATTAAACTGATAATTACAATTCCTGTCGCACTCAGCTATCATCTTCTTATCAATGAAATTCCACATTTTATCAAAAGTGTAAATTCTGGCAAAAGTGTAAATACTGGCACTATTAGAGAGAGTGAGTAAATAGTTGTATTTTCCTGTCATAAATAATTTTGTTGTCATGGTATAGCTTGATTCAATTGAATCTGAAAGAAGCATCTCAAAATAAAGTTCGAACTTCTCATTGATCTTAGCAATTAAAAATTTCCTGTCACGACAGATAACTAATAATATTTGGTCATTATCAATACAACAGTCTTCAATAGAGCCTTCAACTTTCATAGAATCTATGACTTTACCTTTTTTACTAATGTAGAGTATTCTGGAGGTTTGATGTTTTGCAGTTTTTATCAAAAAGCCTTCCTTATAGGGTATCATTAATGTTTTGTAATAATTATCAGAGACCTTTTTTTTCAATTTCAGGTGCAGTTCCTGATCAAAACTGTAAAAATAAAGCTTACCCCAGTTTCCACCTAAAGCAAATATTTGATCATCCTGGGTGATAACGTTGGTAAATGTATCTATATCATTATCAATGAAATATACCGGTTCCTGAGTAATTGGGCTGGAAATCAGCGGTGTAAGCAGGGAAAACAGGAACAGCACCAATATAAAGGTCTTCTTATTATGTATTACCGCGTTATTTTTTATCATATATGCACTTCCTGTTTAAGTATTTATCCTGCTGATATATTGTTAGCTTTATGGGAATATATGTCAATAATAATTTCTGCCACTAAGTGCATGTGCACCGCCGGGTATTTCCAGGTGGGGCGCAGATAACGTCCGAGGTAGGTAGTTTGATCTGTTGTCCAGAACTCTTTTCCGGAGTACCGTTCAAAAGTCCTGGCTTGGCTGGGTGATAGCTGTCGTGTTTGCGCCCCACCTGAGAGTACTCCGGCGGTGCACGTCCACTTAGTTGTTGAGATAGAAAGATCATCATATTATAAAAAACTTGCAGGATAATCATATAAGGAAAAGAATCTGTTTAGCAAATAATATCAGGGAGAATTAATATGAGTGATAAGAGCATCAGTAATTTTAAGCTGGAAGCACGGATATGTGAATTGCGTGAGATCGCGGGACTTTATGAGCGGTTTGGGGGAGTGGCATACAGAGGTTTACGTCGTTATTATCTGGCAGCGGGATATCAGTCAGGAGTGGACAGGCTCATCAAGCTGATATCAACAGACGCAGAATATCATAATAGCTTCTGGAAAGAGCCTTTGGCATATATCAGGGACTTTCTGTATGGATTTTTTAAAGACCGGGGCGGAAATCTGCCTGAGGTTTGGGTTGAGGGTGATATAGTTTATCTTAAAACGGAAGATACAGCTTATTGCGTAACAATTGATGCAGAGAAACATGTAACCGGTTGTCATTCAGATGTGTGTGCCATATATTGCCGGGCATTTGCTGAGGGTTTGATCTCAGTCTTTGAAGAGTTTTTCCCCGGGATTGTGATAAGTTTCCACAATGTGAGCAGTCAAAGATCGGGGGCAGGTATTCCTTGCGTGGAAGCATTTAAGGTAGTGGTTCCCTGATATTTAAGTTCAGGCAGCAGTGATCAGTTTCATTTTTGACATAGAGACAGGATAAAACAGCGATATTTCTTGACTTAAGAGTGAGTGTGTAAATTTTGTTAACATTGTAAATTTGCTTATGGAGGAATTAATGAATATCGTTATAATGGGCGTTCAAGGTAGTGGAAAAGGAACACAGGCGAAGAAATTAGCAGAATTAAAGGATTGGAAGCATGTAAATCTTGGTCAGCTATTTCGCATAGAGATGTCTGAAGGTACTGAGACCGGAAAAAAGGCAAAACAGTACATTACCAGTGGGGAGCTTGTGCCTGATGAGATAACCTTTGAGATATTTAAACATGCAACTGAGGAAGCAGGACAAAGTATGATCCTGGATGGATTTCCCCGTACACCGGCTCAGGCAGATTATCTTTTGCAGCATTATTCAATCGACCTGGTGATCGTGCTTGATCTGGAGGAATCTGAAGCAGTGAAAAGAATATCTGCCCGTAGAAACTGCTCAGGTTGCGGCGGAGATTACAATGTTCTCTTTAAGAAACCACAAAAGGAAGGCATCTGCGATGTTTGCGGCGGGACTTTGGTAACGCGTGAAGATGATAAGCCTCAGGAAGTTCAGCGTCGGATAGACATCTATCAGGAGCAGGCTAAGAAACTACTTGATTTCTTCCAGGGTAAAGTGAAGATCACTAAGATTGATGCTGCCCAGGGCATAAATGATATATTTGATCAGCTTGTGAGGGAAGTAGATACTCTCCAGTAGATAAATCAATGACAAACGAAAATCTGCAATCACATCAAAAGCTGGATTATCTGCTTAACCGGATACTCTATGTTTTTGCAGTGATAAACTTCTTTTTGCTGTTTCTCTCGGTAGAATTATCGGGCATTACAATGTATTATTACACTTCTTTTAGTGAGATAATATTTGTATTATACCTGATAATTCATGAGACACGGTATCAATTTACCTTCCAGCGGTTCTTATTGCGTCTACCGGATCTCTTTATTCTCCTGGTGAGTATATTTCTGCATTTACCAGCGAGTTTATTTCTTTTTTATCTTCTGGGAAGGCAGATATTAGTTAGTATTCGTAACCGTTCAGCAGGTTATATGGATCATCAGAAAAGTTCGCTGATAGACCATATTTCAGATAATCCGCCTGGTTTTTTTATGATAAGTTTTATTTTGACTATCAGTGTGGGTACGATGCTTTTGATGCTGCCTGCAGCAACGGCGTCAAACACCGAGACTCCATTTATTGATGCACTTTTTACTGCCACTTCGGCAACGTGTGTTACGGGATTGATAGTTCAGGATACGGGGGCATATTTTTCCTTATTTGGACAGATGGTAATCCTTATTCTGATCCAGATAGGTGCTCTGGGGATAATGACGATATCAGGAGCCTTCTTTATCATGATCGGGCAAAAGATGAAAATGCGCAGCGAGAATCTTATCCAGAATATGGTGGGAGAATCCAACAAGCTGGATATGGTGATGCTGGTTAAGAATATTGTCCTGGTTACGATCTCTATCGAAATATTGGGTGCGATAATCCTGTACTGGCGGTTCGCCAAAGATTTCGGGCAGGGATTGCACACCATATATATTGCAGTATTTCATTCTATCTCAGCTTTTTGTAATGCCGGAT
>JAVCDJ010000233.1 GCA_030765845.1 Candidatus Stygibacter australis | reverse complement strand
TCATGCTGAACCGGTAGTTATGGCTGGTGACAGTTATAGAATGAAGGGCAAAATTAACTGAAAATCTGTACCAGTTACGAGTGCCAAAACTGTACCAATTTAAAATGCCATTGACAATCAACATAACACATTAATGTCATGCCGTTCAACTTTACATCCCCTAAGGGTCTCTCGGGTGTCGCCAGTAGGTTGTCAACTTGTTGCTTGCTGGTTACTTTTTTGATGGCAGCAGAATGGTTAAGGGTGTCACGGTGATGATTTTGGAGTACATCGAGAATGTCGATGTGTCGAGCCGTTAGATGAGAAAGATTTTTAACCACGAACTACACAGACCACACGTAAAAATGTAATTTAAGAGAAGAATTTTCACCACAGAGAGTACAGAGATAACTGAGAAAAGTTTTTCAATGCGGCTGATGCCGCACACAGTGACATTCTCACTGTACTCCGAAAGTGAAGATAAATTTCTGTAAACGCCAGCGGGATATATTGATTGACATGAAAATTACTTACTAAGAAAATATGAGTCGTAATAATTTGAAAAGAGGAGATAATATGAAAGCACGGCTATTACTACTAATATTCTTGATTTTAACTTGTGCATTAATCGCTCAACCTCATCCTGTATATGTGGAAGTGCATAATGCTGCAAATGAAATACCTGAAGAGGGAGATATACATTTTGAAGCATGGCTTACCGATAATCCGGGAGAAATTCTCACAGAAGATAGTACTGACTGTTATTTTCCTGCTTTTGGAAGTTTTGTGAAAGTAAACTGTGGACAATTTGGAGTATTCGATATAGGAGATATTCTACATCTGGAGGTTTGGGAACTATCTACAAATGACTGGGGATGGGGTGAATATGAATTAAATTATGAAGCCTCCCAATTTTATATGATAGATGAGGGCGGAATCATGCTGATGGATGAACTTGCAGCTCCAGAACTGGAATTACCACAGGGATTTGAAACCCTTGAAGATGAGATACTGACCGTAGATTTTTCGGAATACATCACAAATACGTGCTATTTTCTGAGAATGGTACCCAGCGAGAATATCCATGCAGAAATAAACAGTTTATCAGTAACACTAATTCCTGACCTTAATTGGTGTGGTTTTGAGGTGCTATACTTCACCGCAAGAGGCTGGGGTGGTATTGAAGATTCATCAGAAGTACTATTCTGGGCTCAGCCAGTCAATGATGCACCTGTGGTATATGATCTTGAACCCGAGGAGTCTGAGGTTGAAATTACTGAAGGGGAAGAAGTATTATTTGCAGCAGCAGTGCAGGATATTGACAGTGAAGTGAACTATCTCTGGCAGATCAATGAAAGTCAAGTTGGAGGTGATCAATGCAGTTATCTGCATCAGTTCAATGAGGGTGGTGAATTTGAGATCATTCTCACAATCAGTGATGAAGAATATGACCAGGAAGTAAATTGGACAGTCAATGTTAATTCAAATGGTAATGAACACTCAGAGGTGATATCTAATCCAATAGAGTTATTTGGTAATTATCCCAATCCTTTTAATCCTGAAACTACGATACGATATTCACTTATTTCCGGAATATCAGATCCTGAACTGGAAATATATAATCTAAAGGGTCAAAAAGTTGAGACAATTAATCTGAGCTTGAAAGGATCGAGCTATACCTGGAATGGCAGAAACAATTCTTCAGGGGTTTATTTTTATAGGATCAGGAGTGATCAATATATAACTAAACCAAAATCAATGATCCTGTTGAAATAAGAAGTCGTGTATATGGAGTGATGAAGGAATAAGAATATTGCTTGCCTTATAAGAAACGATATATTTGTTGGTTTTTTTGTTAATAGCTGAATATCAGTTATATTATAAAACAAAGAAATATAAGGAGGAACTAATGCTTGATAAAGTAAAAGTTCAGGAAGTATTAGATAAGGTACGTCCATCACTGCAGGCAGATGGTGGGGATTGTGAACTTATCAATGTGCGCGAAGATGGAGTAGTAGAAGTGAGATTACAGGGTGCCTGCGGCAGTTGCCCAATGGCAACTTTGACCTTGAAAGCAGGGATTGAGCGAGTATTGAAAGACGAGATACCGGAAGTGAAAGAAGTGATCTCAGTATAAATACCTGGGAGGATTCATGAAACTGAAACACTATAGTGAAATACCACTGGAAGAAGTAGAAATGGATGGAGCAAAAGGTGCTTCTATCCGTTGGTTGATTTCCCAAAAGGATGGAGCTCCAAATTTTGCTACCAGGATGTTTGAAGTAGAGCCGGGTGGATTTACGCCATATCACACACATAGCTGGGAACATGAGAATTTTATAGTTTCCGGGGAAGGAGCACTGGTAACAGAAGAAGGTGATAAACCCTTTAAGGAAGGTGATGTAATCTATGTTCCGCCACAATTTAAGCATTGTTATAAGAACACAGGTGATACTACCTTGAAATTTCTCTGCATGATTCCTAATCCGGAATCTGTAAAAATTGCCAGGAAAAAGGTGAATCCTTTTGCAAAAGGTGTAGCAAATAATTGTTAAGATTAATTATAAAAAAAAGGCGGAGTAAACATGGACAAAGCAATGAAGAAATTTTTTACCGATCTGGTTGAAGCTCCCAGTCCATCAGGATTTGAGCAGCCAGCTCAGGAAGTCTATCGTAAATTTATAGGCAAGTATGCTGATGACGTAACCACAGATGTGCATGGAAATGTGATCGCGCTAAAGAGAGGCAAGAGCGATCTTCGCCTGATGATCGTGGGACATGCTGATGAGATCGGTCTGATGGTCAGTTACATTGATGATAATGGTTTCATTCATTTTTCACCAATTGGTGGGGTGGATGTGGCATTACTGCCGGGTAGCCGGGTAAATATTTATCATGAAGGCAAACTTGTGCGTGGCGTTATAGGCAGAAAGGCTATTCATCTCTTGAAGCCGGAAGAGCGAAAAGATGCTCCTAAACTGGAAGGATTGTGGATTGATATAGGTGCCGCTGATCGTAAAGATGCGGAAAAAAGAGTAGGAATCGGTGATCCTATCACCTTTAGCCCTGGGCTTGAATACCTCCAGGGAGATATCATCACCAGTAAGGCAACTGATAATAAAGCTGGAGTATTTGTAGTGGCAGCCGTGATGAAGGAACTGGCAAAAGAAGAAATCGACTTCAATCTATATTCAGTAGCAGCTGTGCAGGAAGAAGTGGGTTTACGTGGAGCCAGAACCTCAGCTTATGGAATAGATCCCCATGTGGGAATCGCCATTGATGTAACTCATGCAACTGATTTCCCTGGTATGAACAAGAATACTTTGGGAGATATCAGATTAGGCAAGGGACCGGTAATTTCTGTTGGTTGTAATATCAATCCAGAAGTGTTTAAATTACTGAAGCAGGCTGGTAATAAGGCAAAAGTTGCTTATCAGATAGAAGCAGCACCACGGGCAACTGGAACAGATGCAAATGCTATTCAGGTAAGTCGTTCAGGAGTTGCTGCAGGTTTGATCAGTATCCCCAATAGATATATGCATACCCAGAATGAAGTTATCCACCTCCAAGATATGGCAGCAGCAGCTAAATTATTAGCAGAATTTGCCAGAATGATAAGTGTCGATACAAATTTCATTCCCGGAGTGTAAATAAAGAATTTGAGACTTCCTGCAATTGCGGGGAGTCTCTTTCTTATTGAAAATTAATTAAGAATTAGAGAAAAAATATTTGATATACTATCACAGTTTACTGAAAATAAATTATCTTAGTTGACAAAAAAATGAAGATTAAAAAAATAAATAAAAAAAAGTTCCGAGATATGTCAGGAGGAAACAGATGGATTTTCTCGATACAATAAAAAAGGTTAGTACTGGATTTGAAAGAATCGAAGATCATCCTTTAACTAAAATGACCAAGGAAGAGCAGGAGAAGTATATAAAAGGGCTTGCTCTTTACACAAATATAGATTTGGAAATCACTACTGAAGACATCAATTATCTGGGAATGTTCATCGCATCAGCGAATCAATCTTATGAAAAGATAAGTGAATATATGGAATTTGCTGAGAATCCAGATGAAAAAGAGATGGAAAAGATAATTTTATGGATACGCAGCAGTGATTATATAGACCAGTTTATTTGCGATATGTTGAGAAAATACCGGCATCAGAAACCCAATCAGCGTGAAGAAGAAATGATTGGGGAGATAAGCATCATGGCAGGATATAGTGCCATAGAATTGGCCTGGCTGCTGACTTTGATCATTGAACCGGATCGCAGGTATATTGATAATTACCTTGAAAGCTGTTCTCCAAAACTCATGAAAAGATTGCCTGCAATATTGAAATCACTTGGTTACACTAATGCTGACCATTTGATTGAGAAATACTTCCATAGCCGTAAGCAGTTATTGGATATATTCGATGATACCCACCTTGATATCACTATAGAAGTGTTTGATAAGGACATCAGGGACGATCTTAATAATCACTTATTTGATTCCGGTTCAGTGCAGGAAGTAGTTAAAATTGAATGGAAAAGACCTGTATTTGAAAAGAAGACAATTCGCAAGGGTGATGAATTATTTTCTATTCGTCTGGTTGAAGCTCAATCATTTCTTGATATGTTGATAGACCCAAAGAACAAATCTAAAGCTCAAACTCAAAGATATACTTATACTGCCAGTAACAGAGAAAAAATGAGCATAATGATATTTGAGGAAGAGATGCTTTCAGTGCATCAAAAAGACCTTGATGAGCGTAATTTTTATTCTGTAGGAGTGTTATATGATCCCAGAGAAGAACCAAAGAAAGTGCTTAAATGGGCTCTGGATCATGATTATATAACAAAAGAAATAGCTCAAAAGAAATATTCTGAGCTATTGAATTAAAGATAAATTAATATTTTATAATATTAACCCTGTCATTATCTGGCAGGGTTATTTTTTATGCGTAAGGCAATCCTGAGTTTCCGGATCGAAGAAATGCATCTTCTTCATATCAAAACTTATCTTAAGATCCTGCTCAACCTGAGGCAGTTTTTTAGGATCAAGCCTGGCAATAATAGTAGATTCTCCAGTAGATAAATAAACCACATATTCATTTCCCATAGGCTCTACAACGTCACAAAGTACTGTTAAATTCACAGGTGTCTCAGCCATGGAATCATATTCAGCATCATAGATATCTTCAGGTCGCAATCCCATGATCACGTTTTTGCCAATATGAGATTTTAGTGGATCTCTGAATTGTGAAGGTACTGGAACCTTGAAGGAATCAGCAATAAAAGTCAGAGCGTTATTTTCATCTTCAATTCTGCCCCTGAACTGGTTTATCGCAGGAGAGCCAATAAATCCAGCAACAAAGAGATTTACGGGGTTATTATAAACATTTAAGGGAGTATCTATCTGATGAATGAGACCATCTTTCATTATAACTATCTTATCTGCCATTGTCATAGCTTCAACCTGATCATGGGTAACATAGATCATGGTAGTAGCCAGTTTTCTGTGGAGTCTTGTGATCTCAGCACGCATTTGCACTCTTAATTTGGCATCAAGATTTGAGAGAGGTTCATCAAAGAGAAATACTTTTGGTTTTCTGACAATAGCTCTTCCCAGGGCGACACGCTGTCTTTGACCACCAGATAACTGTTTAGGTTTGCGGTCAAGAAGGTCTTCAATTTCCAGTAATTTAGCAGCATCCTGGACAATGGGATCAATTTCAGCTTTGGGAGTTTTTCTTAATTTGAGAGCAAAAGACATATTTTCATATACTGTCATATGTGGATACAGGGCATAATTCTGAAAGACCATGGCTATATCTCTATCTTTGGGGGGGATATTATTAACGAGTTTATCAGCGATGAAGATTTCACCCTCAGTTATCTCTTCCAGACCGGCAATCATTCTAAGTGTTGTTGATTTTCCACATCCAGAAGGACCGACAAGAATTACAAATTCTTTGTCTTCGGCAACAAAGCTAACACTTGAGACCGCTTTAAAACCATTATCATAAACTTTATCAACCTTGTTAACTACCACTTTTGCCATGATATCTCCTGCAAAATAATTTTGAGTAAAAATGAATATCACAAATCATGTGTCAAGTAAAAGTCGTGAGACGTGAGACGTGAGACGTGAGTCGAGTAGGGAAAAAATAGGGGAAAGGAATTTCTCTCCCCAGGATATACTTAATTGAAATCGATCAATTCTACATCAAATATTAAAGCACTTCCAGCAGGTATAGGACCAACATTACGGTTACCATAACCTAATTCCGGTGGAATAATGAAACGGTATTTTGCTCCAATTTTCATCAAAGCTACTCCTTCGTCCCAGCCTTTGATAACTCTGCCAGCTCCTAATTGAAAACGGAAGGGTTTGCCTTTTTGCACACTGGAATCAAACATCTGGTTATTGGACTGAAGATAGCCTGTATAATGAACTTCTACATTTGAGCCTTGATTAGGAGAATCTCCTGCACCAGCGTCAACGATATAATATTGGAGTCCACTATCAGTAGTATGAAGTTCCAGGCCAGTTACATCATAAGGGGGAATAGATTTTATATTTTTAGATTTGATATCTAATAATTCAACATCAAAGATCAGAGTGGAATTAGCAGGGATATCTCCATTTTTCATCGATCCATAGCCAATTTCCGGAGGAATAATAAAAGTAGCTTTATCTCCCACATGCAGGTATGCCACTCCTTCATCCCAGCCTTTGATCACACGTCCAGCCCCCAGCGGGAAAACAAAGGGTTTACCCCGGTCAATAGAGCTGTCAAAAACATCACCATTTTCAAATTTGCCAGTATAGTGCATTACTACAGTATCTCCAGCTTTAGCGAGTTTGCCCTCACCTTGAGTGGTAATCTGATACATTAAACCTGAGTCAGTTTTAATAAAATCTTTGTACATATCATCTCCTGAAAGACATAGCGATAGAACAAGAAACAGCAAGGTTAAGATAATTTGTCCTTTTTTCATAAAAACTCCTTGAATATTTAGTCATTATTAAATCTTTTATAAAATGCCGGAATATCATTATTTATTTCATTGGTGTCAGTATCTTCATCAATCTCAATTTTCTGAGACTGAGTGTTGGATTTATCAATATCGAGATCATCATCACTATCAATTTTGCGCCAGTCATTTCTGGAAGTATTAAAGTTAAGATCAGCTTGAGTATTTGATTTAGCAGGTGCAGGAACTTTATAATAAGATTGAGTTTTGATTTTAAGCCCGGTAGCGATCATTGTAACGCGAACTTTGTTGCTCATCTCATTATCAATCACATAACCATGGATAATATCCCCTTCCTTGCCCGTGGAATCGGTGATCTTTGTCAAAGCATCATAAAATTCATTTAATCCCAGGTCAGGACCAGAAGTAATATTGATCAATAATCCCTTGGTATCTTTAAGTTCAATATCAGAGAGTAGAGGATTGTTCATCGCACGATCTGCAGCTTCCATCGCCCTATTATCTCCTTCAGCTTCTCCGCTGGTGATATAAGCAAAACCTTTGTTTGCCAGAATGGTAAGGATATCCCTGAAATCTACTTCTAAATAGCCCTTTTTAAGTAAAAGGTCAGTAATCGCACTGGCAGCATGAAAGATAATATCATCAGCCTTTTTGAATGCTTCAATAATGGAAACTCCTTTATATTCTTCATGGATCTTTTCATTGGGGATCACGATCAAGGTATCTACAATACCCACGAGTTCTTCCAGACCTTTCTCGGCATTTTTTATTCGTTTGGCACCTTCATATTGAAAGGGGAAAAATACTATTGCAACAACAAGTTTCTGATTTCCAGTTTCACTTTTAATGCTTTTGATTGTCTCAACAATAGTAGGAGATGAACCTGTACCCGTACCTTTACCCATTCCGGCAACCAGAAAGACCATATCAGCATCATGAAAGGTGTCCACAATTTCTGCCTCAGATTCTTCAGCAGCCAGTTTACCGATCTCTCTGTCCGCTCCAGCTCCAAGTCCTCGTGATGTGAGTCTGCCCAGATGAAGGAGTTTATCTGCTTTAGATTTCTGAAGGTCACCCCAATCTGTGTTTGCTGCAATAAATTCCACACCCTGCAATTTCTTCTCCACCAGGGTATTAATTGTATTACCTCCAGCTCCTCCTACTCCCAGTATCTTGATCTTCACCTGAGAATTTACATATTTCTCATTTAAGACAGGTTCTATTCTCATTATATATCCTCCAGACTATTTTATTTACACAAACCAGCTTTGAATAAACTTTAATGCCCTCTTAAAGAAACTAATTCTATCTTTATCAAATTCAACATCAAACCCATTTTTTATATAGTTATCATGCACGTAAAGGAAAATCCCCACAGTAGTGGAAAATTCAGGTTTTTCAAGTAAAGAAGTTCTTCCCTGAAATTTAGATAGATCAGGTTTACAAATTGTGCAATGCATTTTTGTCATATTGAAGATCAATTCATCTAATCCTTCTAAGTTTGCAGCACCACCAGTAAGATAAATACCTGCTTTTAAACTTTCTATAGCTATAGATCTATTAATATGATTATATATTTTGCGAATCAGAGCTGTCATCTCTTTGGAGATATTCTCTGCGAATTCTGTTTTTTTGTATTTTATTTGATTACCTGTGATATCAAGGAACTCAATCTCTTCATTAGGATCAATGCCCTCAACTGTTGCCTGTCCAGCAGAAATTTTTAAATCCTCTGTAACACTGAGAGAGGCTAATATATCTCCTGACAGTCTTCGAGTCAATTCTGACCCACCAAAAGGGAATACTGCTGAAAATCTGATACTATTTCGGAAATAGATCGCAATATCAGTGGTCCCACCTCCAATATCGATCATAATTGCTCCTAATTCTTTCTGATCTTCATTCAGAACTGCATATGAAGAAGCAATTGGCTCCAGAACAGTGTTTTGAGGTTTTACATTATAGCCAGAAATTTCAAAGCAGCTAAGTAAGTTATTCACATTGGCTTCATTGGCAAAAATAATATGGACTTTGGCAAATAAGCGTGAAGCTTCCAAACCTAAGGGATTAGGGATACCTTTGCCATTGTCAGTATTAAAATAGTGAGGTATAGCATGTATGATTTTAAGATTTGCAAAATCAGGTTGATAGCCTGCTGATTTTTTTGCATCCGTAATCACAAGATCAATGTGTTTCTTGGTAATCTTCTTTTTGCCATCCTGAGCGTCGACAGGGATGGTGATTTCGCCTTTAAAATTCCCACTTTTAATATGATCTCCTGCAATACCGACATAAATATTTACTGCTTTAAGCTGAGCCATTTTCTCTGCTTCTTTAATAGATCTGTCAATCGAGGAAGCAGCCTTATTCATTTCTACAACTGCACTTTTTACCATACCTTCAGAGGTAGTAAGTCCAAATCCTTTAACTAGAAAGAAAACTTCATTTTTATCATTTAGCTTTTTTTCTGCTATTACTGTGCACACTTTTGTTGTTCCAATATCTACTACGGTGATAATATCTTTATTTTTCTGCCTCACTAATCCTCCCGTTTGCTAACCCGATAGTTATTTTCGATTGTCATATCAATAATTGTTTTATTATCAAAAGAATAGGTATTTTTTATATCCATGTAATCGATAATATTTTGCAGCAGATCTTCCCTGGGAAGAATAATTCTATAGCCCTGCCTGCTTTCTACCAAATACAAATCATTGTCCTTTACATATATTTCCGAAATAAAATCAAAGAAATCAGGTTCCGCTTCCTTGATATCTGGATACATTTTCAGCATTTCTGCAAGAAATGGATCTTTCAGGCTCTTACCAGGTTCCAAAGTATCAGATACAGCTTGTACTGAAATGATCGTGGGATTCTCTGGTTGGGAAGATTCTGATAATGAAAGTATTACTGATTCATCATCAACAATCAAAATCTTCCCATCACGAGTAAGAACCTGAAAAACCGGTTTTCTTTCAACAATATTAATCTGTAATTTGTTAAATAGCTTTCTTGATATACTCAAATCTTTAATTCGAGAAAATGAGGAATAAATATCTTTTACTTCTTCCTGACTGACTCTAAACAGATTTCTGCCTATAAGATCATCACCTGCCTGCTTGAGATTATCTGTAGCCATAGCCATTTGACCAGTAAATGAGAGATCTTTTATCAGGAATATGTTAAGACTGTAAAGTAGCAGTAATATCAGCCTGAAGGCAAGATATGAGCCTCCTATAATGGTCAGGAACCAGGCAAAGTAACGTGTATTTCCTCTGCGCTTCCTCATTAGTTCACTACCTTGATTTCCAGTTCAAGCTCAATATGGAAAGTTCTCAAAACTGCTTCACTGGCATTATCTATTAATTGCAGGGCATCAGAAAAATCTGCCTTACCAAGATTAACCATAATATTTGCATGCAGGGAAGAAAAAGCAGCATCACCTAACGATTTCCCTTTAAATCCAGCCTTATCTAAAAGGTATCCTGCGCTGGCATCCAGAGGATTCTTAAAGATGGAGCCAAGGTTAGGCATATTCAAAGGTTGATGTGCTCTCCGATCATTGATTTTTGCTTTAATATCATTAAGAATTTTAATTTGTGGCTTTGATTCAGGAGATAGACATATTTCAGTGATAAAACCAGAAATATCAGAGTGCCTGTAAGAAAAATCTAAATCTGAGCCTGATATTTTCTTAATTTCACCTTCTGCGTTAATTAACTTGATATATTTTATAAAATCACTGATTTGAGTGCCAAAAGCCCCAGCATTCATCTTAACCAGTCCAGATATATGTGCAGGAATACCTGCTAAAAATTCCATACCACCAAGATCAAGGCGAGACATCTCCATCAGCAATCTGGAGATATTATAATTTCCTGACACGATTATGTTTTTACCTTCCCGTTTCCAGAAACAGGGTAGGAAGGCATCGCTTATAATAATATATCTACTGGTGTTTCCAAATAAAATATTTGATCCACCCGCCAGAAACAGCAAAGATTTGTCTTTTCCCCTGGCATTATTCAGAAGTTCAATTAATTGCACCTGATTTTCTGGCAGATAAAAATCATGATATGGAGCACCAATCCTAATATGTGACCATTTAGAAAGATCAACAGTGTGGGCTTTAATTTTATTCAGGGACATTTCTTAGGAACTCTTCACCGTACTGATAGATATTCCCTGCACCCATTGTGACTATAATATCTCCAGGCTGGCAATGTGATTTCATACTTTTTACTATCTCATCATTACTTTCAATGTAATGTACATGACGATGACCGGATTGAATAGCAGCATCGGCGATCATTTTTCCGCTTATGCCTGGAATGGGTTTTTCTCTGGCGGGAAATATTGGGGCTACCAGCAGAATATCAGACTGAAAAAAAGATCTGCCAAATTCATTATAAAAATCCCGGGTGCGACTATAGAGATGAGGTTGAAAAACGGCAACTATCCGTCTGTCAGTATTTTCTTTTATAGCATTTAATGTTGCAATGATCTCAGTCGGGTGATGGCAGTAATCATCATAAAGTGTGATGTCATTTACATTGCCTTTGTACTCAAATCTGCGGAAAACACCATTGTATCCAGCCAGACCTGTCTGAATTGCCGAAAAGGGTATCTGCAATTCCAATCCTACGCTCACAGCGAGTAATGAATTTAGAACATTGTGCTTTCCAGGCACTTTCAGATGGATCTGTCCAAGATTCTGATTATCAAGTATTGCAGTATAACTTGTTTCAAAGTTAGACATTTCAATATTAATTGCCCGTAATGTTGCCTGAGCTGAAAATCCATAGGTAAAAATATTCTTTTTGATATCTGGAATTACAGATTGTACACCTTTATCATCCAGACAACAGATTACTGAACCAAAAAAAGGAACCTTATTTGCAAATTCTGTAAATGCTGACTTGATATTGTCGATATCTTTGTAGCAATCAAGATGATCTGCATCAATATTTGTGATTCCCGCAATACATGGATATAGAGAGAGAAATGATCTGTCAAATTCGTCTGCTTCAGCTATAATATATTTTCCTGAACCCAGGAGATTATTAGAACCATAATTTTTTACTATTCCACCCACGATTACGGTGGGATCAAGTCCTGCAGCTTCAAATACTGTACCCACCATACTTGTAGTACTGGTTTTACCATGCGTTCCAGCAATGCACACACCATAGCTCATTCTCATGATCTCTGCCAGCATTTCTGCTCTTCGTATCACAGGAATTTTTCTGTGGATCGCAGAGGCAATTTCAGGATTTTCGTCCACTACTGCAGAAGATTTCACAACAACGTCAGCATCCCAGATATTCTGAGGATCATGACCAATATTTATTCTGATATTCTTAGTTCTCAGATGTTCAGTTACTGATGATTCCCGCAGATCTGAACCAGAAATAATGAAACCCTGATTGCTTAATAACTCGGCAATTCCACTCATGCCAATACCACCAATACCAACAAAATGTATTTTCCTCATTTTTCCAAACATTAGTCTATTTCTCCTCTAAATCATTAAGAACAGCAGCAATGTCTCTTGCAGAGTGCTGATGCCTTGTTTCACCAAAATTTAACTGATATTCTTTAATATTCTCCATCATGAAGATGACCTTTTTCAGAAGAAGAACTGGTGTCAAATTCTTTTGCTCAATAATTTCTGCTTCACCTTTTTCTGCAGATTCCTGGGCATTATAAAGCTGGTGGTTTGCCGCTGCTGTAGGCAATGGAACCAGAATGGCCGGTTTCTTAAGATATTCCAGCTCTGCCAGTGTAATTGCTCCTGCTCTGGCTATTACTAAATCGCAGATATTATATAAAGCCGCAATATTATCAGAATATGCAAATAGATAAATTCCTTTCCTCTCGCCAAATTTATCCTGGAATTTCTGATAACTGTAATTCCCTGTTTGCCAGATCAATTCCAGTCCTCTTCCCAGCAGGTCTTCTACTATGTCTTCAAGAATACTATTTAACATCAGAGAACCTTGACTTCCGCCCATTAAGAAAATCTTCTTTTTGGTCGGATCAAGCTTCAATTCGGCTTGATCAATGGGTATTGGGCTTTGCAACAGGACAGGATTTATAGGGTTTCCACAGTATTTTGTCATGCTATTATTTAGATAATCAGCAGCTTTACGATTACCTAAGAATATAATTCGAGACCACTTAGCTAAACTGCGGGTTGTCATGCCAGGAAAGCTGTTCTGCTCTTGCAAATATATAGGAATATTCATCAGATGAGCTGCCAGTCCTGCTGGTCCACATACAAAACCACCTGTACCTAAGTAGATAGAAGGCTTAATCTTTTTTAATATAAATATTGAGCGAATAACACTATAGATCAATAAGAATGGAAATTTAATATGAGAAAAGGTGAACCTGCGATATAACTTTTGAACATTGATTTTATGGAAGGGATAACCAGCCAGATTTATTAATCGCTCTTCAAGACTATTTCTATTTCCGATAAAATGGACTTGCCAGCCGGCTTCTTTTAAATATCTGGCAATGCTGAGGGCTGGATTGATATGTCCTGCTGTCCCACCTCCACTAATCACTATGGTTTTCATTCAACCGCCTCAACAGGTTTACCCAGAATGAGCAGAATCCCTATTGCCATTGAGTTTACTACGATAGAAGAACCTCCAGCACTGATAAAGGGAAGTGTTACACCAGTGGTTGGAATGCACCCGGCTACAGCTCCTATGTGAATGACAATATTAAAGAAAATATTCAAACTAAAGCCATAGCCCAGAATACGTGGGAACATTTCCTTTTGACGTGAGGAGATACTGATACCTCGAAGTACAAGCCCCATATATAGTAGAATTACAAATAATGCCCCAATTAATCCAAATTCTTCAGCAATAATAGCAAATACAAAATCTGTTCGGGCTTCATGCAGATATTTCAATTTCCCCATGCCACCATCTGGTCCGGTTCCAAATAACTTACCAGTAGAAAGGCAGAAGATACTCTCCATATTATTTGTTGATATATTAGCAGTAGATTTATTACCAGTCAGCCATCTTATCAGAAGTGAGGATTCATTAAATGACTCAATCCTTTTTAGACGAAAGCTCCTATTTTCAACCTGTGGTTGTTCATCTGCTAACTTTATTTCGCTGGTAGCATGTTTTTGAAAAAACTCAAATTTACCGTCTTTTTGAAAATATACTACCACTAGTCCAAGCATAAGAACGCAAAATATTAATATACAAATAGTTGCTTTTCGGATATTAGCCAGAAATAGAAGAGTTATCAGAGTAAAACCGGAGGTCAATACTGCTGATAAATGATTTTCCTTCAATATAAGAAAATAGTAAACCCCTGAAAATAAAAGAAGAGGAAAGAAATTACTAACAAAGGGTATTAAGCTTGAATTCTGTATCTTATCTTCACGTAAGCTAAGTATC